>DASVTG010000375.1:0-2108 GCA_036387695.1 Hymenobacter sp.
GTTTTCCTGGCCGTATTTCACCTGGCGCGAAATGTCCACGGTGAAGGGCAGGTAGCCGCCCACGTGGCGCTGCAGCTTCTGGCCGTTGAGGTACACGTCGGCCGTGTGCATGGCTCCGCCGAACTGCACGGCAATGCGCGAACCTGCGGCCGGCACCCGGAAAAACTTGCGGTAGAAGCTGACGCCCTGCCACTGCGCTTTGTCCGTCACCACCGGCTCCAGCTGCGGGGTGTGGGGCAGGGAAACGGTGGCCCACTTCCCGCTTGCCTGCGCAAACAGGCTGGCCGTGACGGTGGTGTCTGCGTCCTTCACAAACTGCCAGTTTTGGTTGAATGTGGTAACCTCAGTGGGGGCCTTTTGGGCCGCGGCTTGTAGGGCTGTGAGCAACAGGCCGGCCAGAATAGCTTTAGGTAGGCTAGGTAATTTTCGCACAGAGTTAAAAGGGAGTGAAAAGGAGTTTCACGGAGTGGACAATTGATTAGCGTAATATCACGGACTCAATGTCTACGCTGAGCGGGCCAGTGGTCGGAATGGCAGCGTCCCACACCACTTGCAGGACTTCGGCATCGGGTAGTTTGAGGCCGGGCGTGGTGCTCGCTTTGTGTTGCAGGGGCAGGAAGCCGGGGTAGGGGCGGGGCACGAGCAGCAGCGCCGCGGGTTGAAAGGCGCTGAGGGGAATGCGCACGTCCTGCATTTCGGCCGTGAGCGGCAGCGGAGCCGCGTAAGCCACGGCGTCTTTGGTGGCGAGCGTGACTTTCACGCTCGCGCCCGGCTGGCTGCTGCGGGCCCGCACCACCACTTCGGTAAAGCCGGCCAGGTCCGACTGGCGCGCGGCCAACCTATCACCGAAATACGCCCGCAGGCTGGCGGCTGGGCCGGTGGGCGCAGGTTGGTTGGGCCGGGGCGGGCCTTGCACGAGGCGCAGCGCCAGCTCCCCGGTGCCGGTGGTCACGTAGTCCGACCAGGCATTGGCGGAAACGCCGCGCGCTTCGATTTGCTCCTGGTCGCGGCTGGCCTGGAACAGCGGCAGCGGCGCGCCCGCGGCCACAATGGGCACGGCGTAGTGCTCGGCGTGGGCGTAGTCCCAGTCGCGGGGCTGGCCGGCAAAACCGCCCGGAAAGGTGGTGGCCTGCGGGCCTTTGCGCAGCACCAGCCAGTAGCGCAGCTCGCCGGGGTAGAGCAGGTCGGCGGGCACGGTGGCTTCCACGGTGGCGTAGCGGGCGGTGCTCATGGGCAGGGTGCGGGTGCGGCCGTAGTAGTGCTGCGCCACCAGAAACACGCTGTCGCCGGGCGCGATGCCGGTGAGCGCGGCCGTGATGCGCAGCGGTTGGCCGGCTGCCGTTTGGACTGCCGGCGTGTGCCGAATCTGCGGGCCTAGCTCGGTGGGCGCAGGGGCCACAAATTCACCGAGCTTGAGGTGATTGAAGGTCGTTTGGGCCGTGAAAGCGTTGGTGGACTTGCCCGCCGCGGCCAGTAGGTACACGCCGGGCCGCACGGTGGCGCGGCCGTCGGCGGCGGTGGCCTGGACGGTGTTGCCCTCGTTCAGTCCTTTCAGCGAAAAGCCCTGGCCCAAGTCGGGCAACGACACTTGCAGCGGCTGCTCGTTCCACAAAATCTGAGTCACGGGCTTGCTAAGCGAAGCTTTTTCAAATGGGTCGCGAATGGCCACGGCGTCGGGCATCACTTCCAGGCGCCACACGCCGGGCGCGAGGCGGTCGAGGAAATAGGCACCGAGCCCGCCGTAGCTCACCACTTTCGACGAGCCCACGCCCGCCACGTGGCGCAGCTTGGCGGCCTGCTTCGGGGTGGTGCTGGTGTTGGCGGTGTAGTAGAATTCCTCCGGCGTGTTCATCTCGCTCAACTGCTGCCGGTAGCTCACGCGGAAGGCGCCGAACACGGAGTCTTGCGGGTAGCGCCGGAACTGCTGGCCGCGCTTCATGGTACGAAAAACCTTGCCCGCAATGAGCGTGCTGATGGCTTTGGCCGGCGTGTAGGCCAGGTTGAGGTAGTGGGTCTGGTATTCGGTGTTGGCGTAGGCAATGGCCATGGGGTCGTAGGCAAACTGCGTGGCCCACTGGAAACCGGCTTCCCGGAAGCTGCGGGCCATA
>DASVTG010000376.1:0-4924 GCA_036387695.1 Hymenobacter sp.
GGAAAACTATCAGCAGGAATTCGAGGCCATCTTCCAGCAAAAGACGGTCAGCACCGACCCCACTGTGTACGTCAACATCACGAGCGGGCACACGCCGACCGACGCGCCGCCCGGCCACGAAAACTGGTTTGTGATGGTGAACGTGCCCCACGACCAGGGCCAGGATTGGGACACGCTCACCCAGCAAACCCGCCAAGCGGTGCTGCGTAAGCTGAATCAGGCCCTGGGCACCGACGTGGAGCCGCTCATTGCCGCCGAACGGGTGTGGACGCCGCCGGGCATTGCGGCCGACACCTCCTCGTTTGGCGGCGCGCTCTACGGCAGTTCCAGCAACAACGCGCTGGCGGCCTTCTTGCGGCACCCCAATTTTTCGGGGCGGCTGGAAGGGCTGTACTTTTGCGGCGGCTCGGTGCACCCCGGCGGCGGCATTCCGCTGTGCCTGCTGTCGGCCAAAATCGTGACCTCCCTCATTGATAGTTAAAAGTTAAAAGTTGAGAGTTAAAAATTAGGCGTGAGACGAGGGAGTATTTTAACTCTCAACTTTTAACTTTTAACTGCTCGGCTCCGCTGAATGGAGTATTCTGAATCCCTCAATCCGCCGACCAACATCCGGCGCCTGCGCGTGGCCCAGGGCCTGGTGTTGCTGTTTCACATCACGGGTTTCGTGGGGCTGGCCCTCTCCGACAACCCCGAATTCTACCTGCGTTTCACGCCGCTAACGCTCATTCTCACGGCCGTGCTGCTGCTGGCGTTTCAGCGGGGCAAGGGGGCCAGCTTTTGGGTTTTCTGCTTTTCGGTGGTGCTGTTGGGCTTTGCCGCCGAGGTGGTGGGCGTGAACACCGGCAAGCTGTTTGGGCACTATTACTACGGCGAAACGCTCGGCTTCAAGCTGCTCGACGCCCCGCCATTTATAGGAGTGCCGCCGCTCATTGGCCTCAACTGGCTGGTGCTGACGTACCTGTGTGGCAACCTGGCCCGCTACGTGCCCCTGCCCGAATTGCCCCGTACCGTACTGGCCGCGCTGCTCATGGTGGGGTTCGACATGTGCATGGAGCCCGTGGCGGGCCGCTACGACTTTTGGCATTGGACGGCCGGCGTGATTCCGCTGCAGAACTTCCGCGACTGGTTCATCTTTTCCTGCATCCTGCAAATGCTGTTCAACCGGGCACATTTTACCAAGGCCAACCCGCTGGTGCCGCTCGTCTACCTCGCGCAGCTGCTCTTTTTCTTCCTGCTGGGGGCTCTGCTGTAAGTTGAGAAACTCGCTCGGCACGCCCAACGCATTTCTGCTTTGCGCCGTTAGAGTCAGTCCTTTCCCTTCCCGCCATGCCTGATTTTACTCTTTCGGCGACTTCGCTAGAAGCCGCCATGCCTGTTTTTTACCAGCACGGCCTGCACCAGGCGCCCGATGCCTTGCTGGCTTCGGCCCTGAACACCACCGTGCCCGGCCTCACGGCGCAGTGCCCCACCCGCGCCGCCCTAGTGCACCGCGCGATACTGGCCGACATGCAGCGCCAAAAGCGCGAGCACACGGAGCTATACGCTCAATACCCCACGGCCGTGGAGCGGCTCTACGGCCTGCTGCAGCTGGGACTGCGCGACATGGCTGGCGTTCCCGGCCAATTTTACATCGACCTGCAAACCGACTTTCCCCAGGCCTGGGAAGCGGTGATGGAACACTTGAACAGCTACTCGGCGCCGCAGCTCCAACAGCTGCTCAACGACGGCATTCGCAACCGGCTGCTTCGGTCCGATATCAATATTCAGCTGGTGACCAAAGTGTTGCTCGAACAGCTAAACCTCATGCTCAACCCGCAGATTTTTCCGCCCGAGCGTTTCAACATGGGCGAGGTGTTTCGCAGCATTTTCCTGTACTACATCCGCGGCATCTGTACCGACGAAGGCGCCCGCATTGCGGCCAACCATTTTGCCAAGCTGTGAGCAGCTGCGCAGGTCAATTCATGCGCTCATCATATAAATACGGATTTTTACCATCGTATTTATCTTCTTGTTTGCTCATAATCTCCGCTTTGCGGCGGTCTGCCAATTTGAAATCCAGCCGATTATTTCAATAAAGGCACAAGGGTCGGCGCGCGTGGCAAATACTTAGCATGCGTCCCTGTATTCACAAAAGGCCATTTGGGGCGTACACCAAGCCTCCGCCCGTTCCGCCAACCAGTGGCGGGGCGGGCGGAGGCTTTGCCATTCTTTCACTTCTTTCCCACATCCCATGTTCTTCGACAAATTAGAAACCCTCGACGACCTGTTCGAGATGCAGCTCAAGGACTTGTACAGCGCCGAAACCCAACTGGTAAAGGCCCTGCCCATGATGGCTGAAAAAGCCAAGGACGGCCGCCTGCGCGCCGGCTTCGAGCGGCACCTGCGCGAGACCGAGAAGCAGGTAGAACGCTTGGAGCGCATCGGCAAAAGCCTGAAGCTGGACCTCGACGGCCACACCTGCAAAGCCATGGCCGGGCTCATTGCCGAAGGCCAGGAAACGATGTCGGAGCGCGCCACCGACGAAGTGATGGACGCCGCCCTCATTGCCGCCTCCCAGCGCATTGAGCACTACGAAATATCCGGCTACGGCACCGCCGCCCACTTCGCCGAGCGCCTGGGCCACAACGAAGCCGCCAACCTGCTGCGCCAAACCTTGGAGGAAGAGCAGCTCACCGACACCAAACTCAACGAGCTGGCCAAAAACTATCTCAACGCCAAAGCCATGTAGCACGCGCCGGCGCACTTGCTCCGGCGTTACATTCGCGGCCACCGGCGCCCGCCTACCCGTGGGGCCGGTGGCCGCTGTGCGTATTGCCCGGCGGTTGGCTGTTCTGGCTCCGGCCGGATATATTTTTTCCTCATCGTATTTCTGGCCGTGACCGGCGAGGAGCAAGGCCTGCTGGGCTCTGCTCACTACGCTGAGCACCCGCTGTTTCCGCCGGCCAACACCGTGGCGGACGTCAACATGGACGAACTACTGGGCTTCGAGCCCAGGCGCGACCGGACCATCACGGGCTACGGGCAGTCGGACATGGACGACTACGCCCGCGCCGAGCAGGACGCCCGCTTGCTGTTCCGCGTGGGCCAGCGCCTAGCCAGCGAAACCACCTTCCCAGAGTGGAATGCCAACTCGGAATTCCGCGCTACTCGCGAAAAAAGCCGGCCGGTTCAGTAGTACCGGCATCCTGAATGACGCCCCGCTGGCCCACGTCATCTTCACTCACTTCAGCATCACGAGCGGGTGCAACGCATTGATGTGCTTTTGCTCCGCTAGCAACGTCGCGGCAGCCGTCAGTTGAACCGGGTCATGGGTATTCACCAGTATGATGGGCCCGTTGGGTCCGATGGTAGTCAGCATAAAGCTCTTGTCTGGACGCAGGCGTTGCTGGCGCAGGGCGGGCAGGTTTTCGCGCAGGTAGCGCAGGGTGGCAGCGTGGTCTTTTGTGACCAAAATCACCGGGAGAACCTCGCCGCTTTGGGCCCGACTCAGAGATTTTGCTGAATTCAAAATCGGAGTAGACGAGTAAGTGAAGGTGCTCCGGAATTGGTCGCGGAAGGGCTGCATGGCGGCTTGCAGGTCTTCGGTATTGCTCCAATACAGCACATTGCGGAATAGGTTGACGTATTCTGTGGCAGCCTGCGGAAAGGTGCGGTCGAAGGTGCTGATGGCTTGGCTAACGAACAGGCTGTCGATGGGTTGGCCGCGCTCTATGTAGCCCGTCATCAGCGGATACAGGGCCTTGGCGTACCGGTTGATGTAGTCGTCGAAATACCATTCGCCGCTTTCGGGCTGGCCCGTTTGCTGGGCATAAATCCATTCGCCGGCCACCGTGGCAAAGGCTTCTTCCATGAGGTTGTAGGCTCCGCGCCGGTTAGGCGAGGGGTTGTGCAGGTACCAGCCTTCCAACTTTTGCTGCAATTCCTGCCGCTGTTGCACCGACAGGGTGTGGCTCATTTCGTGAAACACGACTGAGGTACCGTCCACGAATCTTCGCGAAATGGGGTGGCAGTCAAGCAACACCAAGTTCCCCATCGCCGTGGCGTGGTTGGTGAAAGTGAGGCCGCCGACGCTCTGGCGCCCGTCGAGCTGCGGGTTGAGCAGGACGCGGTACGGCAAGTCATCGGGCCACGCGCTGCCGTAGAACGTGCGCAGCCGCCCAAACTGCCGCATCAACTGGCTCTTGGTCAGGAAGTCGGCGTAGGCCGTGCGCAGTCGGCCCAGCTCGGCCGCGTGGGGCTGCCAAGCCAGCGTGTCGAACGCGGGCGTGAAGTAGCGGTACACGCTGTCGAGGCTAACCAGCACCTCGTTTGGCAGCAAGCCCACGGTGCGGCGCTGCAAGTCGGCCAAGTCTTGGGCGTCGGCGCTGGCGGCCAGGTAGCTGGGCTCGATGCTGCCCACGGAGCCCAGGCGACCGGCCGGGTAGCCGTCGCGGTCGAAGCCGGGCTCGCGGTCCAGGCTCTGATAGCGGCGCAGCCAGCGGCGGGCGGCCGGGGTGTTGAAGCGGCTTTTCTCAAAGGCGCGCCGGCTGCCGCGGTAGCTGTTGTTGCTACCGGCCAACGTTTCCACAAACCGCACCAGCGAGTGCGTCCGGTTAACTTCGACGGTGAAGGCCGGGCCAGAAGTGCCCGTCACAGAGGTTTGCGCTACAGCTGACCCTGCGCAGGTTAGCAGCAGCCACAAAAAGAAAAGTCGTTTCATATCGTGCTAAAAATAGCGGAGAGCCCGGCTCTTTACCGCGCCAGCAGCCAGCCCAGCAGCCCGGCCCGCGCCGTCCAGGCCAACGTCCTCAGCCAGTTGGTGCGCGTGAGGCCGTCAATGGCGATGTAGTCGAAGCCGCCTTCGAGCCGGTTGTGGAAGGGCACGGAAATGAAGAACGTGGCCACCCAAATCAGCCCCACCAGGCCCAGGCCCCACCAGCCGGCG
>DASVTG010000377.1:0-2783 GCA_036387695.1 Hymenobacter sp.
CACGCATTCCATACTACTCATCATACTGAAAATCAGACCACTTTCAGCACGATTTTGCCAAACTGCTCGCCGGCTTCCAGGCGGCGCAGAGCGGCTTCGCCTTCGGCCAGCGGAAACACCTCGTCCACCACGGGCACGAGGCCTTTTTCGGTCACGAGCTGGAGCATGGCCTCGAAGTCCTGCTCGCTACCCATCGACGAGCCCAGGATGCTCAGTTGCTTCCAGAACACCTTACCCGGCGCCAGGCCCGAAATCGGCCCCAGCGTGCCCCCGTAAAACACAATGCGGCCGCCGGGCACCGCCGCGTCAACCAAGTCGTTGAAGGCTTCCCCGGCGGCGCTGTCGATGATGACGTCGAAGGCCCCGCCAGCTTGCTTGGTGAGGGTTTTAACCCAGTTTTCCGTTTTGTAATTGATGCCGCCTTGTGCGCCCAACTCCCTGGCGCGGGCCAGCTTTGCATCGGAGCCGGACGTCACCCACACTTCGGCGCCACGGGCTATGCAAAACTGGGCGGCCATCAGGGCCACGCCGCCCCCCACCCCGTTCACCAGCACCCGCTCACCGGCCTGCACCTGCGCCCGCACAAACGCCGCCCGGTAGGCCGTGAGGCCGGCCAGCGGCAGCGCCGCCCCTTGCTCAAAGCTCAAGTGAGCCGGCAGGGGGCGAATATTATGGGCCGGCAGGGTGATGTACTCGGCAAAAGTGCCGGGGTCGGGCATGCCCAGCACCACAAAGTCCTTGGCCTGGGCGAGTTGGCCGGAGCCCCAGCGCAGGCCGGGGTTGACGAGCACCCGCGTGCCCACCGCGGGGGCAGTGGCGGGCACGCCCGGGCCGTGGGCGGCTACTTCGCCGGCCCCATCGGCGCCCAGCGTGCAGGGCAGCTTGATGCCCGCGTACTGCCCTTTCTGAATCCAAACGTCGCGGTGGTTAAGCGCGGCGGCGTGCAGCTTGACGAGGATTTCGCCGGCAGCGGGCGTGGGCGTGGGAACGTCGCGGACGGCGGCGGGCTGGTGGATGGCGTCGAGTTGGAGGGCGTGCATGGGTGGGGTGAGGAATGAAGAAAGAGAAAATATTATAAGAAATCCCGTGGGCCATTGTTTAAGCCAAGAGAACGATGTAGAGACGCCATACTTGGCGTCTCGGCGTCCGCGCCAGTGGCGTTGTTACCCGAAAGACCGTTCACCGACGAGACGCTAAGTATGGTGTCTCTACGCCGTTCTTTCATCGAGCACAATGGGCTTGAGCCCCAGCAAGGCCAGCGGGCCCGCCAGGAGAAGCCCCGTGGCCAAACCGCCGATGTGCGCTGAATTATCAATCAGGACGCCCTCGCCGCTGCCCGTGAGGCCGGAAAGCAAGTTGCTGAGCACCAGGTACAGCACCAGGCCCAGCATGGCCCGGCGGTCGGACTTGTCGAGCACGAGCTTTTTGCCCACCAGCAACACCAGCAGCAGGCCGTAGAGCCCGAAAATGGCCCCGCTGGCGCCCACGGAGTTGATGCCGCCGGCGTGCCACCACAGGCTGGCCAGCCCGCCGCCCACGCCGCTGGCCAGGTACACCAGCAGCAGGCGCAGCGGCCCCACCCGGTCTTCAACCAGCAAGCCCAAAAGCCAGAGGGAGAACATGTTCAGCAGCAGGTGCGAAAGCCCGGCGTGCACAAACAGGCACGTGAGCAGCCGCCACGGTTCGCCGTGCAGCGTGAGGCCCGAAAAATTGGAGCCCCACACCACCAGTTGGTGGCCGGTGGGGCTGGACGCCGACACGCCGCTGAGCACCATCAGGCCAAACACCAGCAGGTTCAGGTCGAGCAAGAGCGGGGTGGCCAGGAAGCGCCGCGAGGGAATGAACAGGCCTTTGAAAAGCTGCCCGGTGAGCTCCGACCACGTTTCTTGGGCGGCGGGCGGCGCGGCAGCGGGCCGGGTGGCGTCGGGCAGCAGGCCGCGGCGCCGAAGCTCCTGGACGGCGGCCGCGCCCACGGCCGGGGGGTACCGGGCCGCGTTCTGGGCCAGGTACAGCAGTTCGGCATCGGTTTTTTGGGCGAAGAGCTGCGCGGCCAGAGCGGCCGTGGAACCGGCAGTGGATTCGGGGTCGGGTGCTTGCATCGGAACGGGGCGCGGCAAGGAGCGCGCCATCCTTGCTTAACCGGCCACTTTGCCAGGTGTTGGCGCGGCTACAGTTGCACGTGTCGCACCACCGTGTTGTAGGGCCGTCCGGTCACGGGCGACTTGGGCAGCAGCCCCGACAGCAAGTCGCTCACGTCGGCGGCCCGCTTTTTGGTTTTCTCGTTTTCGAACGGCTGGGGATTCTTGGCCACCAACAACAGGTCTTCCAAGCCTTCTTGCTCCTGTCGGGCCACGCGGTTCATCAAATCGAGGTGGTCGGCCATGGCTGGGCCAAACTTGTAGCCGTACACGTTGGCCTTGTTCCACTGCTGCCACGTGGCCATCACAGACTCCACATGGCCGGCCAAGGCGGGCGTAAGCTGGTTTTTGCGGGCCTGCTCGGTCACGTATTCGGTCTGGGTTTGGGCCGTCCAAAAGCGCTTGGTTAACTCCCGGTACTGCCGAAGAGGCTGGCCTGCCTGCTTGGCGGCGGCGCGCTCCCCAGCGGGCACCCTTTTCAGTTGCTGGTCCACGCACTGGGCCACCACGCCTTCGTAATTCGGGATGACGCTCGTGGCTACTTCTATGAGGCGGGGCGGCGCTTTGTGGGTCTTTGCCTTGGCCTTAGAAGCGGGCTGGTCCGTTTTCTTCACCACATAATAGGATATCACCGATGCCAGCAGT
>DASVTG010000378.1:0-3088 GCA_036387695.1 Hymenobacter sp.
ATTGGCTTCAAGTGAAAATGACGGAAGTTGATGAGCTGTTGCAGGCTTGCTTAGGCCTCTATATTGAAGCTAATGCGGCAGCTCCAAGCGTCGCACTTGGTCAATCAATACCGTTGTCGGTTACAGTTCTAAACCGTTCTACTACCCAGCCCATAAAACTTGTTTCTATAGGATGGCCGGATAGAAATAATGATTCTACCATCAATAAAACCGTTTCTCCGAGCCAGCCGGTAGTAGTTAGAAGCACCTTTGCGCAGCCTACAACTGCGGCTAAGGTGAGAGGAGAATCTTATGGTGGTGTGCTTTCACAACCATACTGGCTGCGCCAATCTGGTCCTATTGGTATGTACAAAGTAGGCCAACAGCTAGAAAGAGGTAAGCCAGAAAACGACCCCGCAGCAACTGTTTTTGTGACGGTTGAAGTCAACAATAAGGAGGTGTATTTCACCGTCCCCGTCCAATACAAGCACACCGACCCCGTGCTGGGCGAACTCTACCAGCCGCTGGCCGTGGTGCCGCCCGTGCTGGTGAACCTGCCGCCCGCCCGTTCCTACGTCTTCGCCGATGCCCAGCCCAAGACGGTGCCCGTCACGCTGCGGGCCGGGCGCGCTGGGGTGAGCGGCAGCTTGGCCCTGGCCCTGCCCGCCGGCTGGAAGTGCGAGCCCGCCACAGCCTCCTTTGCTCTCGCCGCCAAAGACGAGGAGCTGACCGTGAACTTCCAGGTGCAGCCCCTGGCCGGCGCCGCGCCCGGCCGCGCCGAGCTGCGCGCCACCGCCACCGTGGCCGGCCAGGCCTACGCCCGCGGCATCCAGAAGATTGAGTACCCGCACATCCCCACGCAGTTCCTCTTCCCCGAAGCCGTGGCCCCGCTGGTGAAGCTCGACCTGAAGCGGCGCGGCCAGCACGTGGCCTACCTCATGGGCGCCGGCGACGAAGTGCCCGACGCCCTGCGCCAAATCGGCTACACCGTCACCCTTCTCAACCCCCAGGACCTCACCGCCGCTAACCTCAAGAAATTCGACGCCCTCGTGGTGGGCGTGCGCGCCTACAACACCGTGGACCGCCTCAAAACCCAGCAGCCCGAAATCCTCAAATACATCGAGCAAGGTGGCAACGTGGTGGTGCAATACGTGGTGGCCCGCGGCACGGTAATGCCCGAAATCGGCCCGTACCCCCTGAAGCTGAGCAACGACCGGGTGACCGTAGAAGACGCCCCCGTGACCCTCAAAAAACACCAGCTGCTGGCCGCGCCCAATAAAATCACCGAGCAGGATTTCCGGGGCTGGGTGCAGGAGCAGGGCCTCTACTACCCCAGCTCCTGGGACCCCAAGTACCAAACCGTCATCAGCAGCAGCGACCCCGGCGAGCCGGCCAAAGAAAGCGCCATCCTGGTCACGGACTACGGCAAGGGCCACTACATCTACACCGGCTTGTCGCTGTTTCGGGAGCTGCCGGCCGGCGTGCCTGGTGCCTACCGGCTGATTACGAACATGATTTCCTACGGCAAGGAGAAGGTGCAGTAGGTGGCCTCACCCCCCGTCCCCCTCTCCACCGGAGAGGGGGCGCCAGACGACTTTTTTAATCTTTTGCTAGCGTCCGCGCCGCATCGGCACCCCCTCTCCACCGGAGAGGGGGACGGGGGGTGAGGCCTTTCGTTGAACAATGCTTACAGTAGAAAAAATCGGCGGCACCTCCATGACCGCCTTCGCCGATGTCCTCCAGAACATCATCTTTCACAACCGCCAGGGCGCGGCCTTATACAACCGCATTTTCGTGGTTTCGGCCTACGCCAACGTCACCAACTGGCTGCTGGAGAACAAGAAAACCGGCGCTCCCGGCGTCTACCACCACATCACCCAGCAGCAGGAGTTTCGGCAGGCGCTGCAGGACGTGGCCGCCAAGCTCCAGGAACTGAACAAGCAATATGAGCCGCTGGGCCTGGATTTGGCCGTGGCCGACGCCTTTATTCAGCAGCGCATCAACCAGGCCCAGACGTACCTGGAAAGCCTGACCAACGTGCTGGCCTCCGGCTACGTCAACGCCGCCAACATCCTGCAAGCAGCCCGCGAAATCCTGGCCTCGATAGGGGAGGCGCACTCGGCCTTCAACTCCGTCAACATCCTGCAAAACCGCGGCGTGAACGCCACGCTGGTTGACCTGAGCGGTTTCGACGACGCCCAGGCCCTGACCATCGACGAGCGCATCAAGCAGGCTTTCGCGCAAATTGATTTCGCCAACACCATCTGCGTGGCCACCGGCTACACCAAGGGCACCGAAGGCATCATGCGCGAGTTCGACCGCGGCTATTCGGAGGTCACGTTCAGCAAAATTGCCGTGGCCGTGCGGCCCCAGGAGGCCATCATTCACAAAGAATACCACCTCTGCTCCGCCGACCCCAACCTGGTGGGCATCGCCAACTGCCGCCCCGTGGGCTTCACCAACTACGACGTGGCCGACCAGCTGGCCGACGTGGGCATGGAAGCCATTCACCCCAAGGCCTCCAAGCCGCTGGAAATAAACGCCATCGACCTGCGCATCAAAAACACGTTTGAGCCCGAGCACCCCGGCACGCTCATCACCCGCGATTTTGTGTCGAAGGAAAAGCACGTCGAAGTCATCACCGGCACCGACAAAGTGGTGCTCATCGACATTTACGACCCGCTGATGGTGGGCACGGCCGGCTTCGACCTGCACCTGATGCAGGCGTTCTACGACTTGAATGTGAGCTACATTTTCAAGGCCACCAGCGCCAACAGCATCACCCTGCTCATCTGGAAAAAGGACCTTAAGGATGAGCTCACGGCCGCCCTCGAAGCCAAATACGAGAAGGTGACCATCGAGAAAGCCGCCATGGTCTGCCTCATCGGCTCCAACATCGACGAGCCCGGCCTGCTGGCCCGCGCCGCCGGCGCCCTGGCCGAAGCCGGCGTCAACATTCGCAGCGCCGGCTTTGCCCTGCGCAAGGTGAACATCCAGTTTATCGTGGGCCGCGAGGATTACCAAACCGCCATCGTGGCCCTGAACAAGACGTTGGGGTAGTAGCGCGAGTACCGCGAAATTTCATTTCGCCTCGCGCCCGCTTCCTGCC
>DASVTG010000379.1:0-7972 GCA_036387695.1 Hymenobacter sp.
TTCAATTCGCGAAATTGCTCGGGCTGCTTGGCGCCTTTGGTGGTGTCGAGTGCAGGGGGCAGGGGCGGCAGCGTGGCAGCGGGGATGTCATCGTCGCCTGCCGTCGCAGAGGGGCCGCACGAAGGCAGCGTGAGCGACAGCAAAGCAGCGGCCAACAGGCCAGGAAGAAGCGTTTTTTTCATGTGTGGGGAAACGAATGCGAGCGCAAGTTACGCACGCTCGGCGGGTTGGGATACGAAAATGTTGCGCAAGCGGCGGAAACGCCGGCCCGTGAAATCCCTGCATATTTGCCGGCTCATGCCAATTTCCCTTTCCGTCGTCGTCATCACTTTCAACGAAGCCGCCAACATTGCGCGCTGCCTCGAAGCGTTGGGCGACGTGGCCGATGAGGTGCTGGTCGTTGATTCTTTTTCCACCGACAACACCGTGGAAATTTGCCGGCAGCACGGCGCTCGCGTCCTCCAGCACGCCTTCGCCGGCTACGTGGAGCAGAAAAACTACGCTACCTCCCAGGCTCAATTCGACCACGTTCTCCAACTCGACGCCGACGAGGTGCTCACCGACGAGCTGCGCCAGTCCATCCGCGCGGCCAAGCAGAACTGGCAGCACGCGGCCTATTCCCTGGCGCGCCTCACCAACTATTGCGGCCACTGGGTGCGCCACGGCGGCTGGTACCCCGACCGCAAGCTGCGCCTCTACGACCGCCGCCTGGGTCGCTGGACCGGCCTGCTCCTGCACGAGCGCTACGAAGTCAGCCCCGGCCAAACCACCGGCCACCTCGCCGGCGACGCCCTGCACTACAGCTACCACAGCATCGCGCAGCACGTCAGCCAACTCAACAAATTCACCAGCATCACCGCACAGGAGTTGGCGCTGCGTGGCAAAACAAACGTGAACCTGTTTCACTTACTTCTGAAGCCGCTCTGGAAGTTTGTGCACGGCTATTTCTTTCGGCTGGGCTTGCTGGACGGGTTTCCCGGCTTATGCATTGCCGGCATTTCCGCCTGGGGCGTGTTCTTAAAATTTGCCAAGCTGAAAACCCGCACCGAACGCGCCGAAGCATGACCCAAACCTTTCTTGTGTCCCGCACCGATGCCATTGGCGACGTGGTGCTGACCCTGCCGGTTTGCGGGCGGCTCAAGCAACTGTTCCCCGGCTGCCGGGTGGTGCTCATCGGCCGCACTTATACCGCGCCGGTAGCCGCCGCTTGCCCGTGGGTCGATGAGTTCTTGAACCTCGACGATTTGCTGAAGCAAGCCGGCGCCGCTCAGGTAGCCACTCTCCGTGGCTACGGCGCCGCGGCCATCGTTCACGTGTTTCCCAATACGGCCCTCGCCCGCCTTGCCCAGAAGGCCGGTGTTCCCGTTCGCATCGGCACGCGCAACCGGTGGCGGCACTGGCTTACCTGCAACCGGCTGGTGGCCCTCAGCCGTCGTCATTCCACTTTCCACGAAGCCCAACTCAACCTCAAGCTGCTTCAGCCGCTGGGAGAACCCGCGGAATTGCCCTTGACGGAAGTAGCCGATTTGGTGCGTCTGCGCCCAAGCGAGCCACTGGCCACAGGGTTCCAGCAACTGCTGCTACAACGACGGCCTGACCAACTCAACGTCATCCTGCACCCGCGCAGCCGGGGCAGTGCCCGCGAATGGGGCCTCGAAAACTTTGGGCAATTGGCCCAGTTGCTCCACCACGCCGGCCACCGCGTTTTCGTCACGGGCACCGCCGCCGAGGGGGAGGAGCTGGCCGACTGGCTCAAGCAGCACGCCGCTTTTCTGGCGGCCGACCTTACCGGCCAGCTCAGCCTGCCGCAGTTTTTGGGTTTTATTGCCGCCGCCGATGGGCTCGTGGCAGGCAGCACGGGACCGTTGCACCTTGCTGCCGCGCTGGGGCGCCACGCGTTGGGCCTTTACCCGCCCATCCGGCCCATGCACCCGGGCCGTTGGGCCCCGCTGGGCCCGCGCGCCGAATTCCTGGTCTTCAACAAACCCAACTGCGAAGATTGCCGGGCCCAACCGGCAGCTTGCGCCTGCATCCGGGCGCTTGAGCCGGCCCAAGCGGCCGCGCGCGTGCGGGCGTGGGCGCCGTTGGCTTTGGCGTAAAGGAGGTCCTTTTGTTTGCGAACAATGGCTATTTAACGCGGTTAGCTCCTTGCTCCTTGCGCGCAGTGCAACCTACCCGGCGCTGCAATCCGTACATCGGGCGGTGCCATGCTTGTCAAGCGCGGCTACAACTGGCGGTGCGGTCTCAAAAAGCGCAGCTTTTTGGGCAGCCAAGCGTAGTTGATTGACAAGCGGCCCAAGCGTGAGGCAACTGCCCAGGCAACGCAATCGAGTAGTAGGTTTAGCCAATTTTGTCCCAATTCCCCATTATTTCGTAGGTTTCGGCCCACAATTTCCCCCGCCCACCTGTATGAGCGATTCTCCCGAACGGGTTAAACTGAGCAAAGAGGAAAAAGACCGGCGCTTCCAGGCCGAGCTCATGCCCGTGCTCGACCCGCTCTACAACTTTGCCTACCGCCTCACCCTCGACGAGGACGATGCCAACGACTTGGTGCAGGAAACTTACCTCAAGGCGTACCGCTTTTTTGAGTACTTCGAGCCCGGCACCAACGCCAAGGCGTGGCTTTTTCGTATTCTCAAGAATTCGTTCATCAACGACTTTCGCAAGAAGAGCAAGCAGCCCGCCAAAGTCGATTACAGCGAGATAGAGGGCTATTACAACCCCGATGACGTAGAGGCCGAGGGCGAAGTGGGCGCCTCGTCGTCCGACATGCGCCAGCAATCGGCCCGGGATTTAATTGGCGACGAAGTGGCCAGTGCGCTAAATTCTTTACCCGTTGATTTTCGCACGGTTATCATCCTCTGCGACCTTGAGGGCTTTACCTACGAGGAAATGGCCAAAGTGCTTGATATTCCAATTGGTACGGTTCGGTCCAGACTCCACCGTGCCCGCAATTTTTTGAAGGACAAGCTGGAGAGATACGCCCAGTCAATGGGATATGGCGGTGATGGAATAGACGACGAAACGGAACTAACCGAACCGGAAAATAATTAACCATCCCAACAAGAGCATGCAATCAGCTGCTCTGCGCTGCGTTGTCTTTCACCCCTTTCCCGATTTTCAATTATGAACCCATCCGCTACTACAAAAACCAACATGTCGGCCCCCGTTGCCACAATTTCCGACAACGGCCCCGACTGCGAACGCGTGAACACTGTATTAGACCAACTCATCGAAGGCCAGCCCGTGACGATGGAGGACGAGGACTACCTCTACGACCACGCCACCGATTGCTCGCCCTGCTTTGACGACATCAAAAAGCAGCAACTCTTCATCGGGTTTTTGAACCAGCGGGTGTCTCGCCGCTCCAGCCCGTCCACGCTGCAGCAGGCCATTTTGGCCCGTGTAGGCGCAGAAGTGGCTTAATACCGGCCCTTCCTGGCTAGCTTTGCGCGATGCAAGGCAAAATTATTGTGTTTTCGGCACCTTCTGGCGCGGGCAAAACCACCATTGTGCATCGGCTCATGGAGCGGCTGCCGGAGCTGAGCTTTTCCATATCGGCTTGCACCCGTGACCGTCGCGGTCGGGCCGAGGAGAACGGCAAAGACTACTACTTCATTTCCGCGGAGGAATTCCAGGACAAGATTCGTCACGATGAGTTCGTGGAGTGGGAAGAAGTCTACGAAGGCGCTTTCTACGGCACGCTCAAGTCAGAAATCGAACGCATTTGGGAAAGCGGCAAACACGCCATTCTCGATGTGGACGTAAAAGGGGGCCTCAGCATCAAAGACTTCTACAAGGACCGCGCGTTGGCCATTTTTGTTCGTCCGCCGTCCATCGAAGTCCTCGAGCAGCGCTTGCAGGCGCGGGCCACCGATTCGCAGTCCAGCATTTCTTCTCGGGTCTACAAAGCCAAGTTCGAGCTGGCCTTCGAAGACCGGTTCGACGTGACGGTGGTCAACGACAACCTCGACGAAGCCAGCAATCAGGCCGAGAAATTGGTGCGCCAGTTCATTAGCGCCGAGCCTGCTTTGGTATGAGTGGCCGGCGGATAGGCCTGCTTTTTGGCTCGTTCAACCCCGTGCATACCGGCCACCTCATCTTGGCCGAGCACTTCGCCACGCGCACCGATTTGGCCGAAGTCTGGCTGGTGGTCACGCCACACAACCCTTTCAAAGCCGTGGCCGACCTGCTGCCCGACACCGAGCGCCTGCGCTTGGTGGAGATGGCCCTGGCCGGCAACCCGCGCCTGCGTGCCGAAGCCATCGAGTTCGACTTGCCGCGCCCCAGCTACACCATTGCTACGCTCGACGCCCTGCGCCAACGCCACCCAGCGCACGATTTTGTGTTGCTGATGGGCGCCGACAACGTCCCCGGTTTGCCCCGTTGGCAAGAATCCGCGCGGTTGCTGTCCGAGGTCGACATTTACGTGTATCCGCGTCCCGGTTACGAATTGCCCAGCTTGGAAGCATTCCCCCGCGTAAAACTGATGGATGCGCCGCTGCTCGACATTTCGGCCACCTACATCCGTGAAAGCCTGCGTGCGGGCCGTAGCATCCGCTACCTGGTGCCCGCTGCCGTAGAAGAAGTCCTACAGCCTCCGCGTACCTCCGCGTAAACCTCTGCGGACCTCCGCGAGAAATACTACTCACAAAAAAGCCCGACAAGTAATTGCCGGGCTTCTTCGTTTACAATCGGACCAAATCAGATGGTCATAATCTCCGATTCCTTCTTGCTAAGCGTCTTCTCCACTTCAGCAATATAGGTGTCAGTGGTTTTCTGAACTTTCTCTTCGGCTGTTTTAATGGCATCTTCCGAAGCGCCTTCTTTTAGCAGCTTGCGCAGCGCTTCGTTCACGTCTTTGCGAATGCCCCGCACACGCACCTTGCCGGCCTCCGATTCGTTCTTGGCTTGCTTCACCAAGTCGCGGCGGCGCTCTTCCGTCATGGCCGGAATGTTGAGGCGCACGCCTTCCGCATCCGAAACCGGGTTGAGGCCGAGGTCGCTGTTCTTGATGGCTTTGCTAATCTCGCCAACCATGTTTTTCTCCCAGGGCTTGATGAGCAGTGAGCGGGCATCGGGAGCCGAGATGGTGGCCACCTGGCTCACCGGAGTCGGCGTGCCATAGTAGTCCACCCGAATGCCGTCGAGCATGGCCGGCGAGGCCTTGCCGGCCCGAATGCGGCTCATTTCCACGTTCACGTGCGCCAGCGCCTTGCCCATCGATTCAGCAAGCTCATCAAGGTAAAACTGAATTTCTTCGTCCATTTTTTAAGTCAGT
Organism: Hymenobacter sp.; assembly: GCA_036387695.1. Lineage (GTDB taxonomy): Bacteria > Bacteroidota > Bacteroidia > Cytophagales > Hymenobacteraceae > Hymenobacter. The sequence goes on from DASVTG010000379.1 coordinate 5,282, forward strand.
TAACAATCAACAGTGAGCAATGAACAATTACCAAAACTGAGCAGGTTGGTTCTTGCAGCCACAAAATTGCTCATTGTTCACTGATAATTAATCATTGATTTTACGCTTGCTCCGGCTGGTTGCCCACCAGGGGCTGCAACAGGCCATGCTTGGCGTCGAGTAGCGGCTTGCGCCCGTCGCGGGGAACGCCGCCCCCGTCGCTGACCAGCGTGCCCAATGATTCCCCGTTCAGCAAACGCGCCAGGTTGCCCGGCGTGTTCATGTCGAACACGATAATGGGCAAGTTATTTTCCTTGCAAAGCGTGAAGGCCGTCATGTCCATCACGTTCAGATTCTTGTTCAGCACCTCATCGAAGGTGATTTCCATGAAACGGGTGGCCGACGGGTCCTTCTCGGGGTCGGCCGTGTAAATGCCGTCCACGCGGGTGCCCTTCAGCACCACGTCCGCCTCAATCTCAATGGCCCGCAACGACGCCGCCGAGTCGGTGGTAAAGTACGGCGAACCAATGCCGGCGCCAAAAATGACCACGCGGCCCTTTTCCAGGTGCCGCACCGCGCGCCGCCGGATATACGGTTCGCACACGCGCTGAATGGTGAGGCCGGAGAGCAGGCGCGTGCTCACTTCCAGTTTCTCCAGGGCGCTTTGCAGGGCCATGGAGTTGATGACCGTGGCCAGCATGCCCATGTAGTCGCCTTGCACGCGGTCGAGGCCAAAAGCTTCGGCCTCCACGCCGCGGTAAATGTTGCCCCCGCCAATCACGACAGCAACTTGCACGCCCGTGGCTGCGGCAGCTTTGATTTCGGAGGCATATTGCATCAGCCGCTCCGCGTCGATGCCGTACTGCTGCTGGCCCATGAGCGCTTCGCCGCTGAGCTTGAGAAGGATGCGATTATATTTCAAGTGGGAAAGATTGAGTAAGTCAGAGATTCAATAACGAGCGGCTACGAAAACTGCACCAGCACCTGCCCTTTCTGCACGTTGTCGCGCAGGTTAACTTTCAGGCTGCCGACCGTGCCATCGGCGGGAGCTTTCAGAATGTTCTCCATTTTCATGGCTTCGAGCACGAGCAGTGGGTCGCCTTTTTGCACGGTTTGGCCGGCCGCCACCCGAATGTCTACGATGAGACCGGGCATGGGAGCCTTTAGTTCGTTAACTTTCGCAATGGCGGCGTTGCTCATGCCCAACCGCTCGAGCAACAAGTCAAACCGGTCTTTCGCATTCAATTCCACGCGCTGGCCATTAAGCTTCAGCACAATGTTTTTGGTGGCGTATTCCGCCGAGACGACTTCCGCATTGTACGAGCGACCTTGGAAAAGCACGTGGTAGCGCCCTTGGCCCAAATCTGCAATGTCCCAGGCAAAAGGCTGCCCGTTAAGCGTGATGGTATCGGCGGCGCGGTAGTCAACTTCCCAAAGCTGGTCGGGGCCGGTGCTGATTTGAAGCATCTGAAGCAGATAGGGTGGGAGGGGAGCGGGGGTTAAAGGTAGCCCAAATCTCAAATTAATTCGGAAATTGAGGCGTTTTTCGCCCGTAGCTGTCGGCATGAAGTATCTGGTTCCGGGCCTCACCAGCCTGTTGTTGTTGTTGCACTTGTTGGCTGTTGCCCAGGTTCCCACGCGCGGTTCAGGCAAAGTCGCGCCCAAAAATTCGGTGCACAAAAAAGCGGCACCCGCCCCCGCCCCGGCGCCCACATCCGCAGGCCTTGTGGTGCCTTCCTGGCTGCCAGCCGATGCCCCGGTGCAGCCCACCGCCACTATTCTCACCGACGTCGTCGACACCAAGCTTGACGTGCGGTTTGACTACAAAAAGCAGTATTTGCTGGGCACCGCCGTGCTTACCCTGCGTTCGCATTTCTATCCCCAATCAGAAGTAACCCTCGATGCCAAAGGGTTCGATATCCAGAAAGTAGAACTGGTGGGAGAAAAGAAAAACAAGAGCCTTACCTACAATTACAACCGGCGCAAGCTTGTCATCGCCCTCGACCATCCGTACCCGCGCACCACGCCCTACCAGGTGCGCATCGTGTACGTGGCCAAGCCCAACGAGCTGCCCCAAGGCGGCTCTGCGGCCATTCGCTCCGACAAAGGATTATACTTCATCAACCCGCTTGGCACGGAGAAAAACAAGCCCCGCCAAATCTGGACCCAAGGCGAGACGGAGGCCAGCTCCTGCTGGTTCCCCACCATCGACAAGCCCAACCAGCGCATGACCCAGGAAATCAGCATGACGGTGGAAAAGCAGTTCAAAACGCTTTCCAACGGTACGCTTACTTCTTCCAAAGCCAATGCCGACGGCTCCCGCACCGATACTTGGAAGCTCAGCCAACCTCACGCGCCCTACCTGGCCACCATGGTCGTCGGCGAGTTTGCCGTGGTGAACGATTCCTGGCACGGCAAGCCGGTCGATTATTACGTGGAGCCGCAGTATGCCGGCACTGCCCGCGCCATTTTCGGCCACACGCCCGAGATGCTGGATTTCTTCTCTAAAAAGCTGGGTGTCGAGTACCCCTGGGAAAAATACGCCCAGGTGGCTGTGCGTGATTACGTCAGCGGCGCCATGGAAAACACCACCGCCACTACTCATGGCAGCACCATTCAGCTTTCCCGCCGCGAACTGGTTGACGCCAACTATCAGTCCGGGGAGTCCACCATTGCCCACGAGTTGTTTCACCAGTGGTTTGGCGACTACGT
>DASVTG010000380.1:0-20792 GCA_036387695.1 Hymenobacter sp.
CCGGTGCCGTTGAGGCACATCAGCACGCCGTTGCGGGGCTGGGCGGGCGTGCTGTTCACGTGCACGAAGGAGTTCACGCGCGAGCGCGGGTCGGGCGTGTTGGTTTCGTTGATGCCGTAGACCACGCCGCTGGTGCCGCCCGTCGCCGCCACCTCGCCGGGGTTCAGCACATTCAGCGAGAAGGCGTTGTTGGGCTGGTCGCCGGCCCGGTAGCTGATGGGCGTGCCGGCTGTAAGGCCCAATTCCGCCGCTGCCTCAACGCTGAGGTGGCCCTGCACCGAGAACGTGTCCACCACTTCCGGCAGCAAGTCAGCGCTGATGCCGTAGTAATCCAACAGTTCTTGCGCGATGGCCTGCTTCTTAAAATTCCAAAACACGCCCTCCGACAAGCCGGAAACGGTGGTTTGCAACTGGCCGCTCAGCTTGAAGGCGATGTAGTCGCCGGGCAGCTGAATCTTGTGAATCTGGGCGTATACCTCGGGCTCGTTCTCGCGCACCCACTTCAGCTTGGAAGCCGTGAAGTTTCCCGGCGAGTTCAGGAAATTGCTCAGGCAAAACTCCTCGCCCAGCTCCTCAAAAGCCTGGTTGCCGTAGTCCACGGCGCGGCTGTCGCACCAGATGATGGCGGGGCGCAGCACCTTGCCGGCCCGGTCAATCAGCACCAGCCCGTGCATTTGGTAGGTGATGCCGATGCCGGCAATCAAGGACGTGTCGAAGCCATATTCGGCTTTGAGCTCGGCGGTGGCATTCACGCATTCCTGCCACCAGCGCTCGGGGCGCTGCTCGGCCCAGCCGGCCCGGGGCACGGTGATTTCCATCTCCTTTTTGGGGGACGTAGCGGCGGCCACGCACTTGCCGGTGTCGATGTCCAGCAGGGAGGCTTTTATGGAAGAGCTACCGATGTCGTAGCCGAGAAGGTATTTCATGATGTAGTGAAAGGGAACATGGCTGGCAACTGGGAACTGCAAATAAAATCAGAGCCGGCCGGTAGCTAACGGGACTTCCGGCTCGGTGGTGAACGTGGAAGCCGCCAGGCCTTCTTTATTGCAGAGACTCACGCCTTCGGGATTATCGGCCCAGGCGTAGCGCACCACGGCGGGTTTCGGCACCTGGTCGTTCCACACCACTTTAGCGCCCTCAATGCGGGCCTGCGCCCACACAGATTCCTTGTCCGGCCCGGCCACCGCATAGCCCACCAACGGCCCGCCGTTTTTGGCCACCAGGCCGCTACTAGTGAAGCTTAGCGTGACCATGCCCAGGCACCCGGATTGCCGAATGTCAAAGCGCAAAACCGGGTCGGGCGGACCGAACCAGCGCATGGTATACAGCATGGTGCTTTTGTGGGAAAGTACAAATGGTGTTAATCAAGAGCAGAATTGTCGATATGAGTACCGTGAAAGCGGCAGATGGGCTACTCGACCAACATGCCTTCGAATATAAGCTGACCGTCTGAGAAGCAGGACAAAGAAAAAGGCCTAATTCAAATAAAATCGGAATAAAACTATCGGCATCGTTTCCGGAAACGATGCCGATAGAAAAAGCAGGAGGTGGACGACGAATATTTTTTTTGCGGCATATATTTGACTGAGTGCTCACCGGTGCACCCATTGCAGCTATTTCCCAGGGCTGGATTCTACTATAAATACAATTTACAATGACCATTTGCGTGAAGTGCAAAGAAGGCGGTTCCGTGCTCAAAGCCGGCTTCGTGCGGGGGCGGCAGCGGTTCCTCTGCAAGGCCTGTGATTATCACTTCACGGAAGAAAAAATTGCCGGCCAACCCACCGAGCGCCGTCGTCGCCAAACCACCATCGGCGACGTGGCCAAGGCGGTGGGCGTGGCTTCGTCTACGGTGTCGCGGGCGCTAAACGGGCATTCGGACATCAGCCCTGTGACGCGGCAAGCCATTCTGGAAGTGGCCCGCCAAATGGACTACCAACCCAACTTCCTGGCCCAGAGCTTGAAAAGCCGCGAGACTCACGCGCTGGGCGTGGTCATTCCGGACATCGAGCGGCCTTTTTTCGCCACCGCCGTGAGCGGCATTCAGGCGGTGGCCACCGAGGCTGGCTACCGCGTCATGATTTGCCAGTCGAAGGAGTCGTACCGCACCGAGGTGAGCAACGTGCAGGCCCTGATAACCAGCCAGGTAGACGGCCTGCTCATCTGCCACTCCCGCGAAACCGAAAACTTCGACCACGTGAAGCCCAACGCCTGCCGCGGCATTCCCGTGGTGCATTTCGACCGCGTGAGCAACGAAGTGGACAGCGCCAAGGTCGTGCTGGATGACTGGAACGGGGCGTACAACGTAACCGAGCACCTGATTCAGCAGGGCGCGCGGCGCATTGCCATCCTGGCCGGGCCCGAGTCGCTGCTCATCAGCCGCAACCGGTTGGCGGGCTACCGGCACGCCCTCAAGCGCTACCACCTGCCCCTGCGCCCCGAGTACGAGGTGCACATCGGGTTCCAAACCGAGGAAGCCCAAGCGGCCCTCGACGCCTGGCTGGCCCTGCCCGAGCCGCCCGACGCCATTTTCGCCATCAACTACACCAACGCGTTCGACCTGCTGGTGGCCTTGAAAAAACGCGGCCTGCGCGTGCCCCACGACGTGGCCGTGGCGGGCTTCGGCGACGAATTTATGGCCGCCATGATTGAGCCCGGCCTCACCACCGTCGACCTGCACCCCTACCGCATTGGCCAGCAGGCGGCCCAGCTGTTTTTGGAGCAGGTGCGGCTGAAGGAGGAGTTCCAACCCCGCACGCTCGTGATTTCCGGCGACCTAATCATCCGGCAGTCCTCGCTAAAAGGCGTGGGCGACTTGTTCAGGCTCAGCATCTAACCGAGTAGCCCGGACTGTTTTGCGGCGCTTGCCGGCAGAACCCATCGAATCCGTGAAAACCTTCAAGGAGCAACAGCGCAAGCAAGGCGTGGGCCCCTACCGGTTTCAGCGCGTCACCAACCGGCCCACCGACACGGCCGCCGGCGACGGCTACGGCCAACTGGCCAAGCCCAACGGGCTCATCTGCTCGGTGTTCCGGCCCTCGGATGACGGCACGGTGTTCCCGTATTTGATTCCCTCCAACTTCTTCGCCGTGAAAAGCTTGCGCCAGCTGACCGAAATGGTCACGGCCCTGTACTACCAACACACTTTCGCGGCCGAATGCGCCGCGCTGGCCGACGAGGTGCACGCCGCCCTGAAGGAACACGCCGTCGTCGAGCACAAGAAATTCGGCCGGATGCTGGCCTACGAAAATGAGCGTCATCATGCAGGCCCTGACCTCGAATCGGGTCGAGGACATCCTAAGCAGCCTGAAAACGCTCAAGGCCACGCATGCGGGCACGGGCTTCATGCACGAGTCTTTTTACAAGGACGACGCCGCCCAGTTCACCCGCAAGTGGTTTGCCTGGGCCAACACGCTCTTCGGCGAATTCATCGTGAAAATAGCCAACGAGAACCCCCACCTGTTGAGCAAAACGGTGTAGTTGCGCGCGGCGCTGGTGCCTCGCGCATGCGCGTGCCGATGCGGCAAGGCTAGCGGCCCAGCAGCTCGGTGACCTTGCGGATGTCGCCGCTCACTTTTTGCAGGAAGGCGAGCTGTTCCGGCAGCGACGGGTCGGCCGCGGCCGCGGGCACGCCCGGCTCGGCCGGCCCGAGCTCCACGAGCGGCGGCGTGGCAGCGGGCGCCATCTGGCTCAGGCTGTTGTGCAAGGCCGCCAGGGCGCTGGTGAGGGCCCGGCGGCTTTCGGGCGGGAAGGGCGGCACGGCAGGCGCGGCCTCGCGCAAGGTGTCGGTGAGGGACGCGATGTTGGAAGACAAAATGTGGTTCAGCACCACAAATTCGTGGGTTTCGGTGGGGTGGCGCTGCTTGCTCTTGGGCTCGGTGAGCATGCGCTGAAAGGCCGCGGCCAGGTTGGCGCCGCTCACATACACTTCCTTGCGCAGCAGCCGGTATTCGTGGGCCGGCAGGGGCCGCCCGGCCAGGCGGTTGGCCAGTTGGCGCAGGTAGGCCAGGTTGGCGCGCAGGGCCGCGGCCATGTAGTCGGTCAGCTGCTCCGATTCCCAGCGCGGAAACAGGAAGTAGCCGGTTGAAAAGGCAATGGCGCAGCCGATGAGCGTGTCGGCAATTCGCTCTTCCACCACCCCGATGTAATTCAGCCCCAGGAAGCTGAACAGGATGAGCAGGTACGCCGTCAGGAACACCACCGTGACGAGGTACTGTGTGCGCTGAAAGCTGTAGGCCACCACCATGAACACCACCAGCACGCCAAACTGCACGTGGGTCCAGGGGACGAGCCAGAGCACGGCGGCGCCCAGCGCGCCCCCCGCCAGCGTGCCGATGATGCGCTCGGTGTTGCGCTGGCGCGTGAGGCTGAAGCCGGGCTTGAGCATGATGGTCACCGTCATCAAAATCCAGTAGTTGTGCGCGCCGTGCCACAGCCCCTCGCCCACCGCAAAGGCGGCCAGGCAGGCCACCATCATGCGCACGGAATGGCGAAAGACGCCCGATTTCAAGGTGAAATTCTGGCTGAAAGCGCGGCGCTCAATTTCCTGGCGGGCCACGAACTGGGAATGGTCGGCGGCGCGGCTGACCGCGGGCAGCTCAACGGCCAGACCTTCGTCGAAGTAGCGGCGCACGTTGTCGAGCCGCCGGATGATGTCGCGCAGATTGACCAGTATTTTCTTCAGCACGCGGGTGCTGCCGTCGGTGGCCGGGTCGGCTTCGAGGGCACTGATGCGGGTTTGCAGGCGGCTCCACTCGGCGGCCAGGTCGCGGCCGTGGTGGGCGCGGTTGGCTTGCACGGCCACGCCGAGGTGGTCGAGTTCGGAAGCAATGTGGCGGATGAGCGCGGCGATGTCGGGCAGCACGCCGCTCGCGCCGAAGGCCGAGCGCAAGGCCGCGTAGTCGTAATACCCGGCCGTGATGCGCTCGTACAAGTCCACCGTTTCCACGAAGGTGAGCACCAGGCGGCGGCCCGTGCTGGTGGTTTCGTTCACGATTTGCCGCGTGCGAAAAAGAAAGTCGCGGGCGGCTTCCTGCTTTTCATTCACCACCACCTGCTGGGCCACCAGCTGGCGGTAGTCGTCGTCGAGAGCCGTTTCGGGGTTGTAAAAGCGGGCTTTCAGCTCCAGAAAACGGGCCAGCGCGTGGATGGACTCGCCCAGGGCCTGCTGGGCGGGCCGGTAGGGCCGCACCTGGTACACCAGCAGCGCCAGGCCCGCGTACCACAGCCCACCCAGGAGCAGCAGCAGCGTGTGCGGCAGCAGCTGGGCGAGCGTGGGCGGGTGGGCCAGCAGCAGCACCACGTTCAGCAGCCCGGCCGTGCCCACCGCCCCGGCCCGGGCGCCCCACACCAGAAACATGGTGAGCAGAAACGCCAGCACCCCAATTTCCAGCCCCAGCAGCCACACGCTGGCCGCCGCCACGCCCGTGAGCAGCGTGGTGAGCACCACCAGGGCCAGCGCGGCCAGCATGCCGTTGCGGCGGTGGGTGGGCGGCCCGGGGGTGTCGGTCACGCTCACGCACACGGCGCCGGTCGAAACCGTCAGCCCCATTTCGAAGTAGCCGAGCTGGGTGAGCACAAGCGCCGGCAGCAGGATGGCCAGCGTGGTGCGCACCCCGTCGCTAAAGTTTTGCCCCGAAAAAAAGTAGTGCAGGCGGCGCGTTTGGGAGTTCATGCAACCGCAAATAAACAAGCTGCGCCGAACCAGTGCCCAACCTGAGCCCCCGCTTACCGATGCAAATCTTCCTGCACCGGAATGGTGTAGCACTCGCTCGCGCTGAGGATGTGCACCCGCAAGTCGCGAATGGTGATGGGTTCGCCGGGCTTGATGCGGTGGATGTTGGTATCGGAGCACTCCTGGCCGTCCACGATGGTGACCACGCCGCTGCCGATGACTTCCAGCTCGCGGCCGTCCTTCACCACGATGCCGGTGTCTTCTTCCAGCCCGAGGCCGATGCAGCCGGGGTTGGTGGCAATAATCTGGGCCATGCGGATGATGCGGCCCCGCGCCACAAAATGCGTGTCGATGGCCACGTCGTGCAAAAACTGCAGGCCGGTGGTGACGTGAATTTCGTCTTTGAGCATGCCTTGGTTGTCGCGGCCCTGGTAAATCATGGGCGTGCTCATGGCGGCCGCGCCGGCGCTGGTGCCCGCAATCACAATGTCTTCGTGCGTGAACCGCTGCTTGAGGCGGCGCAGCCACGGCGTGCCGCCCAGCAGGGCCGTGAGGCGGAGCTGGTCGCCGCCGGTGAACATGAAGCCGTCGGCTTCTTCGAGCATGCGCAGGGCTTCCTCGCCGTGGGCCTGCTCCCGGCTTTGCAAGTCGAGCACCTCCACGCGGCCCACTTCCAGGCTGGTGAATACGTCGACGTAGTCTTTGGCCGCTTCCTCGGGCACTTCCGAGGCAATGGGCAGAACGAGGATGTTTTTCTTGCCGCGCACCTCGCTCACGAAGCGGCGCAGAATGGTACCCGGGGCCGACTCAGCATCGGAATCGCGGCCGGGATGGGCCGATTTTTCTTCGTGGCCGCCAATGGCGATGATGATGCCCCGGGGCGGCAGGCAGGTGGAACCCTCGTCGGATTCGGCGGCTTTTTTGGTTTTGCGGGTGGGCATGATGTTGGGGACCGGGGCGAGCCCGGCTAAGAGAACGGAAACCAAGCCGGAACTTGGCCAAAAATGGAAACGACAGCTCGCGTTAGGAAGCAAGCAGACAACGAGGACGGTTAGGCCGGGGCCAGGCCGGTGTTGGCCGGGCCGGTCAGCAGCTCGCCCAGGGCGGTGAAGCGGGAGCCGTGGCAGGGGCAGTCCCAGCTTTTCTCCAGGGTGTTCCAGTGCACCACGCAGCCCAGGTGCGGGCATATGGCCGAGCATTCGTGCGTGGTGCCCTTCTCGTCTTTGTACACGGCCACTTTCGTGATGCCCCGGCGCAGCACCGCGCCCTCGCCGGCCTCAATTTCGTCTTCCACGGCCACGTCGCCGCCGGTCAGCAGCTCGGTGTACTCGATGGCCACATTCACATTTTCCTTGATGAATTCCATGGCGCTTTCGCGCTTCAGCGTGATGCGGCCGGGGTCGTAGAGCTTGGCCCAGGGGTTTTCGATGCCCTGAATCAGGTCGGCTACTATCATCGGCCCCAGGGTGCCGTGGGTCATGCCGTGGCCGGAGTCGCCGGTGATGATGAACACATTGTCGGCGTCAAGCGGGTTGCGGCCCGCGTACCCGAGGCCGTCCGACGGCTCCATCACCTGGCCCGACCACCGGTATTCAAAGTCCCGCACCGTTGGAAACCGGTCGCGGGTCCATTCTTCCAGGCAGCGCAGGTGCGACTCGGGGTCGGCTTCCTGCCCGGTTTTGTGGTCTTCGCCGCCCACAATAAGCAGGTCGTAGTCGGTTTGGCCGCCGCGGGGACCGATGGGCACCTCCTGCAGGCGCACGTAGTGGTAGGGGTCGGCCATGTCCCAGTACAGCGCCTTCGTCACGGAGCCTTTGGGCACGCGGGCGCCCACCACGTAGGTGCGGTAGGGGTGCTGCTTGGTGTGCATCACCACCCGGTCGTTGAAGGGCGTGTTGGTGGCCACCACAATGCCCTTTTTGGCTTTGGCCTCAATGCCTTCGGCGGTTACCACGCGGGCCTCGGCGCCGCCGTGCACCTCGCTCACGCGGGTGTGGGTGCAAATGCGACCGCCTTGCTGCACCACGGCCTGGGCGAGGCCGCTGAGGTACTTCAAAATGTGGAATTGGCCTTGGTTGGGCCAGCGCAGGCATTCGCCCGGCTCGAAGCCCTCGGTATCGGCGCTGGGCAAATGCTCCACGTCGGCCAGGCCCGCGCGGTGGGCGGCTTCCAGCTCCTGCCGCAGCTCTTTGGGCTTGCCCTCGGCGTGCAGGAACAGGTAGCCGTCGAGGCGCGTGAAATCGCAATCAATTTGCTCGGTGAGCACAATTTGCTCAATCAGGTCAATGGCGCCGGAGTGGCTTTCGGCCGCCAGGCGCGCGCCCTCCTTGCCGAAGAGGTTTTCCAGGGTGGTGTAGCGGTCGTCGAGGGCGTAGGAAAGGTGCGCGGTGGTCCGGCCCGACTCGCCACTGGCCAGCTCGCCGTCTTCCAGCAGCAGCACTTTGCGCCCGGCCTTGCCCAGCAAATACGCCGTGGTCAGGCCCGCAATGCCGCCCCCTACTATCACCACGTCGGTCGTGGTGTTTTTCATGAGGGGCTCGAAAGCAGGCAGGGCGGGGGCCGTGCCAAACCAGGAGGAGACGGTGGCACCGGAGGTGCGGGCGGGGTTGGGAAGCTTGGGCATAAAGCAAGGGAAAGGCCGGAAGATGCCTTGCTTACGCCCCACGCCGGCTCCGCGTTAGGTCGAGCTTAGTTGAGTTAGCCGCAATTCCTTGGCTGCCTAGTATAGTACGTCGTTTACGGCTTCCGCTTTGGGTGGCAGTTCGGTTTCGCCCAGCAGCTCGCGCAGGTCGATTTCGATGCTGCGGCAAATGGAGCTCATCGGCACGTCGTTGATGAGGTTGTCGAAGGGGTTTTCACTGGTGTGGCCTACTAGCTCAATGGTATTAAACACGCCCGACACGAGCACGGCAAACGGCACCATCAGCCAGATATGGCCGGGGCCCATCTTGGAAAACTCGGCCACCAGCCCCAGGGGCAGCACCGCCGCAAACACCCACACAAACAAAAAGCTGTAGAAGGCATACTGCCGCGGAAAGGGTGTGTTCTTGATACGCTCGCAGCCGCCCTGGGCGTTGAACATGTCCTGGATGGTGTCCATCAGGGCCACGTGGCGGTACTCGGTGAGCAGGCCGCGCTGGTGCAGCTGGCGCAGCTCGTTGCTTTGCTGGCGCAGCAAGTGGGTGGGCGGGTTGCTCATCAGGCGCACGTCGGCGTCTTCCACGGGGTCGAGGAAGGGGGCCACGTCGCTGTCCCAGCGCTCGGCGGTTTGGCGGCGCAGGTGCAAGCGCAGGGCGTTTACCCAGGCTATCTGGCGGTAGAGCATGCGGTGGTGCAGGTCGCGGATGTCTTCCGAGTCGGGCAGGCGGTCGCCGGCCATGGGCTCCACGAAGTGAAAGACGCGGATGGACCAGGTCCGGCTCACGTTCACGATGGTGCCCCACAGCTGGCGGCCTTCCCAGAAACGGTCGTAGCTGCCGTTGCTCTTGAAGCCGATGTAGAAGGCCACGGCCGTGCCCAGCGTGGCCACGCCGCCCCAGGGAATGTCAATCCAGTGCACGCCACCATATTCATAGAGCAGGGCGATAACGGAATCGTAGAGCGTGAACAGCAGCAAGCTGCGCCACGACAGATTCCAGATAACGCCAATGCGAAGGTTTTCCCGAACGTACATGAAAGGTTAGTTAGCAATGAGCAGTTATCAATGAGCAATGAGCAGTGAGCAAAAGGAACGTCCTGCTCATCTGGCGTCGGCGCAGTCGAAGCATCTCGCGTGTGGTAGTAATCACTTTTGCTGCTGCAAAAAGCGCTGCTTCGACAAGCTCAACATTACGTTCTACCCCGATTCACGACCAAGCGTTCATTCTTCGTGGTTCATTGCCCATTGCTCAGCGCCGCAATGCACTTCAGCTCGATGGCGATGGGCGTGGGCAGGCAGTTGATTTCAAGGGTGGTGCGGCAGGGCTGGGCCGTAGCAAAGTACTCAGCATAGAGGCGATTATACACCGGAAAGTCGTCCTTCATGTTGGTGAGAAACACGGTGACGTCCACCAAGTCGTCCCACTGCGCGCCGGCTTCTTCCAGGATGTAGCGCACGTTTTGGAACACGGCGTGGCACTGGCTTTCAAAGTCGTATTTCAGGACGTTGCCGGCCGCGTCCAGCTCCACGCCGGGAATGGCTTTCTGGCCGCGCTGGCGCGGGCCCACGCCGGAGAGAAACAGCAGGTTGCCGGCGCGGCGGGTGTAGGGGTAGGCGCCCACGGGCTCGGGGGCGCGGGAGGGTTGCTCGGTCATGGCAAAGAAGCACGGGAAGAATGAAGTAAACGGCGTCAAAGAACGTCAGCCTGAGTGTTTCGGGTGGATAATGGCAAGGTTTTTAGCTGGGCTGCGTTCTGCATTGTCGTTCTTTGCAATCACAGTTCCTCTTATTTCTAACCATTGTTTGCTATTTTATTCCGCATGAAATCCCCACTACCGCTCCTGCTTCTCAGTTGCTCGGTCTTCTTCGGCGCCCAGGCCCAGAAACGCAAAATGCCGCCCAAGCCTTCGGCCGCCGAAGTCTACGATTCGGTGCAGCAGCCCGCCGTGCCCTTGGGCGGCACCGAGCGCTACGCGCAGTTCCTGGCGGAGCACCAGCGCTACCCCGCCGCCGCCATGCAAAAAGGCATTCAGGGCACCGTGAAAGTGAGCTTCATCGTAGAAAAAACCGGCACCGTGAACGAGGTGAAGGTAGAAACGCCGGTGTCGCCGGAGCTAGACGCGGAGGGCATTCGCCTCATCAAAAGCGGCCCGCACTGGACGCCCGCCAAGCACCGCAACCAAGTGGTGCGCCAGCGCGTGGTGGTGCCGGTGTCGTTTGTGATGTCGCCGGGCAGCATGGCCACGGCCAGCGCGCCGGTGAAGGACCGCCCCATCACCACCTCCGCCGCCGACATTGCCGCTTCGGCCAACCCCAACGTGCGGCCCGTGGTGGCCCCCGACCGCCCCACCCAGCCCGTGGGCGGCACCCAGGTTTTCTTTGACTGGATAGAGAAAAATCAGAAATACCCGCTGCTGGCCCGCCAGCGCAAGATTGAAGGCAAGGTCATGGTCGAGTTCATGGTGCAAACCGATGGCAGCCTGACCGATGCCCGCGTGGTGAAACGCCTGGGCTCCGGCCTCGACGAAGAAGCCCTGCGCCTCATCAAAACCGCGCCGAAGTGGGAACCCGCCTCCTTCCAAGGCAAGCCGATAAAGCAAAAGATGCTGTTGCCGGTTCTATTTCAATTGTAAGCCAACTCCCCTCCTTGGTAAGGAGGGGATGTTCGAGCCAACGGCCCGGACGGGGGTGGTTAGGCTGTTGAACGAGGCCGGAACGCGGCACCATGCCTTGTTCGGATATCGTTCAACGCTCACAAACGAAGGTCAGCGAAGCTAACCACCCCAGCGCCCGCATCCCCTCCTTAGCTTCGCTGACCTTCGGTTGGTAAGGAGGAAAGTTTTTTCGTTCTTTTCCTGCCATGACGCCTACCCTCGCCCCCGCCCCCACCCTCCTCTGGCGCCACCAGACGCGCTACCACCAAGCCGCGCAAACCCTGGCCCGGGACCTGTTCCAGGCCCTCGACGACGACTTCAAGCCTGAAGTGGTGCTGCTGGCTTTGCCCACCAACCCCGACCTGCCCGCCCGCTGCCTCGAACCCGAAAACTGCGGACTGCCCGCCGAGGCGTTTACCGGCGCAGTGGCGCGCGGCCGCGTCATCCAAAGCAACACGCCGCGCCCCTACCCCGAGCGCAGCGACGTGAGCCCGGCCATGATTCGGCGCAAGCACGAAGGCATGGGCGTGCGCGACGCCGTGCAGGAAATTTTGGATGTGCTGGACGAGCACGCCCCTTACCAACATTTCTCCGGCTGGCCGGTCGAAATCAACGGGTATTTTGTGGCCACCGTGCTGCGCCTGCAACGCAAGCCGGTGCGGGCCTACCCGTCGCTGCGCCCGCACCGCTTCTACACCGACGGCCGGCCGCTGGCCCCGTCGCTGCTGGTGGCGGCCATGTACCGCTTCAACGAGGAAGGCGTGAAATCCCTGAGCGAAGCCGAGCCCGGCGCCAGCATTTTCATCCGGCCCCGCGAGAGCGAGGAGTTGCTTCGCAGCGCCGGCAAAGCCTTGCTGGACACCCCGGCCCAGGCCCTGGGCGTGGACCCGGAGAATGTGCAGCTTTTCGCCACCTGCAACACCATCAGCAGCCTGCGCTACGAAGGCGCCGAAGGCGTGGGCAAAATGCTGCTGGCCCGCCGCGGCCACCCCAACATCGAAGAAATTTTCGCCCTCACCTGCCCCACCGAACTCACGGACTACCGCGCCGTGCGCAAGCTGCTGGAGATGACCACGCCCGACGTGCACCTGCTCGCCGACGGCAAAAACGTGTACGCCCTGGGCCGGCAAACCGGTCATTACGATGCCTTGCGCGAAGACCTGTTCGTCATCAACTTCGTGACGCATTATTCTTGGGAATTGCAGCACGCTGGCCACGTGCTGGTGCGCTCGCACTACGGCTTGCCGGGCCTGCCGCGCACCCGCCTCAACCGCACGGGCTTCCGCCGAGCCCTGAAGCGCACCTTCGCCCTCACCGACCCCACCAAAGTGGAGCGCCTGTGGGACGTGGTGCTCGAAGCCAGCCACCAGAAGCACGGCACGCTGCTCGTCATCACCACCGAGGCCCTGGCCGAAGCCGACCGCCTCAAGCTGCAATGCACGCTCATCGAGCCCGTGCCGCTCACGCCACTCATCACCCGCCTCGTCACCAGCATCGACGGGGCCGTGCTGCTCGACCCCGAGGGCTACTGTTACTCCATCGGCGTGATTCTCGATGGCCGGGCCTCGGGGCGGGGCGACAGCACCCGCGGCGCCCGCTACAACTCGGCCCTGCGCTACGTGGAAAGCTCCGACTACCCCTGCCTGGCCGTGGTGGTAAGCGAAGACGGGCTGGTGGACATCATCACCTCGGTGGAAGAGTAGGCTTCGGCCGAGCACCAATACGGCCCGGTTCGCATTCGGTATTGTTTGAAAATCTGATTTTTCTGGGCGTCATTTGAGAAGAGCCGGTGTATTTGCGCGCTCATGCAGACCTGACTCTATGCTCTGGTCCGACCGCCCTGGGCGGTCCGACCGGTGGCCGTGAAGGCGAACAGTTATTGCTTCAACCGGTCGGACCGGCAAGCCCGGCTCCTAGCCTATTATTTCTGCGGAACTGCTTAGCGGCTCTTTCTTTTTCACGCTCACCGCAGATTTTCAATGGCCGTTTTTCGCGCTTCGTTTTTTCTGGTTTGCTGGCTCTTCTCATTAGTCGGCGAGGCCCAGGTCCGGCATCCTGCGCCGGTTGAGGGCGATTTTACGTTGTCGCAGTTTCGGTTTGTGAGCGGCGAAACATTGCCCACGCTCAACCTGCACTACACCACCGTGGGCCAGCCGCGCAAAGACCGCAGCGGCAAAATCGTGAACGCCGTGGTCATTATGCACGGCACCACGGGCGCGGGCACGAACTTTTTAACCGAGCAGTTTGCCGGCAACCTCTTCGGCCCCGGGCAGCCCCTCGATGCCGCGAAGTACTACCTCATCCTGCCCGATGCCATCGGCCACGGCAAATCGAGCCGGCCCAGCCAAGGCCTGCGGATGCAGTTTCCCAAGTACACCTACGACGACATGGTGGTGGCCAATTACCGGCTCCTGACCGAGAAGCTTGGCGTGGCCCACGCCCGCCTCATCATGGGCACCTCCATGGGCGGCATGGAAACCTGGGTGTGGGGCTACAAATACCCGGAATTCACGGACGCTCTGCTCCCACTGGCCAGCCTGCCGGTAGAAATAGCTGGCCGCAACCGCATGCTGCGCAAAATGGCCATCGACCTGATAAAGATGGACCCCGAATGGAAAGCCGGCGCCTACACCGCCCAGCCCAAAACCGGCCTCACCGGCGCCATCTCGTCGCTGATTTTTATGACCAGCAGCCCCAAGCAGATGCAAAAGGCAGCCCCCACGCGGGAGTTGGCCGAGGCCGCCCTGGCCAAAACGCAAGCCCGCCTGTTCAGCTCGCTCGACGCCAACGACTTCATTTACCAGTTTGATGCCTCGCGCGACTACAACCCCGCCCCGCACCTGGCGGCCATCAAAGCGCCGCTGTTCGCCATCAACTCCGCCGACGACCAGGTGAACCCGCCGGAGCTCGGCATCATGGAAACCGAAATCAAGAAGGTGGCCAAAGGCCGCTACATTCTCCTGCCCATCACCGACCTCACCACCGGCCACGGCACCCATTCCAACCCGCTGATTTGGGGCCAATACCTGCAAGAGCTACTGGCCCTCACCGATAAGCCGAAGTCCTGAGGCTACTTGCTCGGCGCCGCCCCCGGCAATGCCGGGAAGCGCGCCGGCGCCTTGCGGTGGTGGGTGGCTTGCTCGTAGGCGTACACGTATTTGATGAGCGTGGCCTCGTCAAAAGAGCGACCCAGGAACTGCAAGCCGGCTGGCAGGGTGTCGTAGGTAAAGCCCATGGGCACGGTGAAAGCCGGCTGGCCCGTATGCGGCGCAATGAGTTGGCTGTTGTCGCCCTTGTACCCTTTGAAATCCCCGATTTTGGCGGGCGGATTGTTCCACGTAGGGTACACCAGGGCGCCCACCTTATAGCGGTCCATCACGGCCGTAACGGCGTTGCGGAAGGCAATCCGGTGCGCGTCAGTATAGGCCTCGCCGCAGCCAGCCGTGGCCGCACTCGGCGCCACGCCGTGCGCCAGCTCGTCTTCCAGGTTTTCCTTGATGTAAGCCGAGTATTTCCCGGAAGCCAGCACCTGGTTGATGTTGTTCACCGGGGCACCGGGCCCTAGCTCCGCCAGGTAAGCATTCACGTCGTGCTTGAATACCGAGCACCATTGGTCTTTGCTAACGGTGGCAAAATCGGGGATTTTCACGTCCACCACTTCTGCGCCGGCCTTGCGCAAGTCGGCCACGGCGCGCTCGAACACGGCTTTCACCTGGGGGTCGGGGCTGCGTTCGCTCAGGGTGCGCAATACGCCAATGCGGGCGCCTTTCAGGCCGTTCTTATCCAGAAATTGCAGGTAGCCACCTGCCGGGATTTTGCCCGCACCGTTGGACGTCAGCGGGTCGGCCGGGTCAGGACCCGCCATCACTTCGAGCAGGCGCGTGGCATCGGCCACGGTGCGCGTCATGGGGCCGCCGGTGTCGTTGCGCAAGTACAGCGGCGTGATACCAGCCCGACTCAGCAAGCCCAACGTGGGCCGGAAACCCACCAGGGCGTTGTGCGACGAAGGCCCCCGGATGGAGTTGCCCGTGTCCGTGCCCAACCCCACGGTGCCCAAGCTGGCTGCCACGGCTGCGGCCGTGCCCCCGCTCGACCCCGCTGGCACGTGCGCCAAATTGTAGGGATTTCGGGTTTCGCCCGCAATCGAGCTGATGGTGACCATGGGGCTGAAGGCCCATTCGGCCATGTTGGACTTGGCCAGCACAATGGCGCCGGCGGCGCGCAACGACTTCACCATCGCCGCATCAGTGCTGGGCGCAAAGCCTTTCAGGGCCAACGAGCCCGCCGTGGTTTGCAGGCCGGCGGTGTTGTAATTGTCCTTCACAATCACCGGGATGCAGTGCAGCGGGCGCATCCGGCCGGTGCGGCGGTACTCTGCGTCTAGCTGCCGGGCCGTTTCCAGCGCTTTGGGATTGGTAACAACGATGGCGTTGAGCTTGGTGGAGTGGTCGTAGGCCGCGATGCGCGCCAGGTAGGCCTGCACGACTTGCTCACAGTTGCAGTCGCCCCTTTTAAGGGCCGCATGCACCTCCTCTATCGAAGCTTCCGTGACCTCGAAGCGCGAAGACTTGGTTTCTTCCTGGCCCTGAGAAGAGCCACAGCCGCTTCCCATAACCGCGATGAACACGAGCAATAATGAGTTCCAGTACTTGGTGAAAAGGCGCATGGCAAGATTCTAACGACCAGAACAGACAGCGTCCCGGTCTCAATGAACGAGCCGAAAGTAGTCTGGATTTCGTCGCAACTCTTGCGCCTTAACCAAAAATGTTGGCCGGTGGTGTTGCCTGCGGGCGCAGGTATCGCTGCCCTAGCGCTTCGCCCGAAACGACCAAGTAAAGCGAAACACGGCCACCACGTCGCCCGCTTCGTCCACGCCGGTGCTGGTGCATTCCACGGTGCGGCCTTCGCCGGTGGCGCGGCTTTCCGCAATGGCTTGGGTTATGGCCGGGCCGTCGGGGCAGGTAAAGGCAATCAAGCCCACTGCTTTCTTGGTGAAGTTGCCCTGCATGCTCACCACCAACATCGACACGGACCCACCGGCTTGCACGTTCATCATGGCCTGAATGCCGCTGGCCAGCTCCGCGGCCATGGCCAAGCAGGCGAAATAGATGCTGCGAAACGGGTTCTGGGTGAGGTATTTGAACCGGACAGTGACGGTGGCCGCCTCCGGTGTGAGCGCGGTGAGGCGCAGGCCCGCCAGCCACGCCATGGGCAGCTTTCGTAGCATGAACAGCCGCAGCTTCGTCGGGCTGAGAACTTGGCGGCGGAAAGCAGCGGCTTCGGGCGTGTCGGTGGTGGTGGGCATGAGGCGAAGTTACACTATAGTCATTGCGGGCGGAGCGAAGCAAGCCTTCCTGACAACACGACGCTTTCTGAGGCGACAAGCCCAGGCCCTGTACACTAGCGGGGCTTGTCCTGTTTCACCGTTTGGTCGCGCCGACAGGTCGGCCTGCTTCGCTCCGCCCGCAGTGAGAGTTATTGCCCGGTGCGTTTGGCTTCTGGAATCAGTGCCCAAAAAGCTGGCTTTGCTGGGCCGGATGGGGCCGCCCAAGGTCCAAGAAGCAGCGCCGACGAGGCCTTGCGTAAAAATATCAGCATAACAAAAGCAGCTATAAAAGCAGGCAGGTGCTAAACTTCTGGCTTTGGCAAGCTGCGCTTATCTGGATTTTATCTTATTCCAATGACTTCCCTTTACTCTTCGCGGGTGCCTGCACTTGCCTCGGCAAAGGCTTTTGCGCCTCCCCCACCACCAACTCCTGATAGCCGAAAGTCGGGTCTACTTCGCGGCGGAATTCTAGCCCTGGCAGCTCGCCTAGCACGATTTCGGCGGTGGTATACACGCGGCAACCGTCGAGCAAATGTCCGCTCATCGTGCGGCCCGTACTATCGGACACCGCCAGGTGCAAATGCGAGCCGTTGATGGAAAGCGTACCTACCAAGGATACAATTTCGAAATGCCCACGGTATTCCGTCGGGCCCTCCTGATTGGCCAGGCGCAGGGTGACAACGGTGAGGCTGCCCACGCAGGTGAGCATGGTGCCCGCCGCTATGTGATGGGCTTGCACCAAGGCGTTTAGCTGCTGGCGCAAATCGTCGCCCGGGCGCAGGCGCAGGGCATAGGTTTTTAGCGGAGAGGACGAGACAGCTGACACGCTGGAAGCTTTTTGGGCCACTGCCGGGCACGCCAGCAATGAGAAGAGAAACAGACGCAGAATTAGCACTACGCCAAAGAACGTCATACTGCGCGCAGCATGACGTTCTTTTTCTTTCCGTTTTCGCTTCTGACGCGTTGCCTTACCTGCTAAACCGCACCGTACCGTAGCGTACCTTGATGTTTACGTTGCCGGCCGTGCGGGCCGCGGGCGTGCTGCCGAACACGCCCAGCACGTCGCTGGTTTGCGGGCCGTTTTCTTGCGAGAGCACCCGCACCATCTTTTTATCGACCAGCAGCTGCCCTTCTTCAGTACTCACGTCGAACCGGAAGCTCGGCGCTTCCGCAAAACCCAAGCGAATGGTGCTGAACCCACCGTCAAGGTTGACTTGGCGAAAATTGGGGCCCATGTCGCGCACCACAAAATCCGGACAGTAGCGCAGGGCCATGTCCAGGGCCTGGTCCAGCTTGTCGATGGTGAAGCGGGAGTAGCCCGACGAGCCGCGCAGGTTGCGCACCGTGCCCAGGGCCACATCGCCGTACTTGCTGTGCACGGTCAGGTCCTGCACGGTGCCAATGTCGATGTCCGAATGGTTGTTGCGCAGGTCCACGCTCACGCCTTCGTCGAGGCGCAGGCGCGCAAAGCTGGCATCAATGCTCGCGCCGTCGGCGTAAGCAATGCTGCAGTCGCCGTTGCCAATGCGCAGCACGTTGCGCGGCCCTTCAAGGCGGCCCGTGCGCAGGGCGCCGTACTCCACGGCCAGCTCGGTGTTGCCGCTCAGGTTGCCCACGATGTTGACTTCCCCGAAGCTATTGTGCACGCGCAGGGCCGTGGTGCGGGGCAGCCACACGGTGTAGTTCACCTCGTAGCGGCAGCCACCGGCCCGCCCGCGCAGGGCCACACCAAACTGCGTGCTCACGGCCACGCCACCGGTGCGGGCGTCGTACTCCAGCCACTGCACGCCCAGGGCGTCGAGCACTTGGCGGGCGCCCGCGTCCGTCTCCGAACGGGCCACCAGTTCGGCTTCTACTTTGATTTCCTGCTTATTCCAGGAATTGATTTGCACCCGGCCGTAGCGGGTGTCCAGCGAGAACGGCCGCCCCGCTTTCGGCACCGCGTAGCTGCGGCTCAGGCGGCGGCGCTGCTCCACCTGCAAGGTGGAGAATTCTTGTTCGTCGGGCTGCTCGGGCTGCGGGTTCTGCGGCTGCGTTTGCTGGGCCTGCTCCCGCGTCGGGTCCGGGCCAAACACGGCCTCCTCGGCCCGCCGCGCCTGCTCCGACAGCCCCAACCACGCCACCCCGGGTCCCACGGGCGTCCACTGCCGCACCCGCACGGGGCCGGCCACGGCAGCCAGCGGGCCGGCCACGGCCAGCAGGGCCATGGTGAGCATCAGCCAAATGCGGGAAAGAGTCAGGGCTTTCATTCGGAAAGGTGGCGGCTATCGGCCAGCACAAAAGAGCCAGAAGGGGCCGTGGGCTGGGTAGCGACGCCCAGGTTAAGCTGCTGGTCCAGGATGTCGAGACGAATCTGCAGGTTGCGGTTCATGGCCGTGAGCACAGCGTCGGGCTGCGGGTGGTTGGGCAGTTCCTGCTTCAGCTTGCGGTAGCTCGAATCAAGCGAAACCAGCTCCCGCTGCCAGTCGGCGTTCATGGCGGCCATGCCGGGCCCGTTCAGCTCCCGCAGTTCGCTTTGGCGCCGGGCCAGTTGGTTGGTGTAGTAAGCTTCCATGCCCCGCACGGCGCGCACCAGTTGGCTGTCGGCGCCGGTGCTGCGGTCGGCCGCGGTCAGGGCCACGGGGCCGCCGCTTTGGTAGAGGTCGGCTTCGGGGGCTTCTTCGGTCGCAATGGTGGCCGCGGCTACTTCCGGGGCTTTGTGGTTCGATTTCCAGGCTTCGCTGGCGCCGGCCGCAAACACCAGCAGGGCCAACGCCGCGGCCACGCCGTAGCGCTGCAGCCAGTTGCCCCGCACCGGGGCCGCCCCCGCCACCGGAGCCGGGGCGGCGGGTTTCACCTCGTCCGCCACGCGCATCACCGGCGTGCCGGGCTCGGCCACTGGCCCGCCCAACTGCTGCTCCAGGGCAGCCCACAAGTCCGGGCGCGGCTCGTGCGTGTCGAAATCGGCGCGGTGCCGCTCGACGAAGTTTTCCAGAGAATTATTCTTTTTGGAGTCCATGAATTGAGTAGCAGGTGCACGGGTCGTGCGGGTTCGATGCGGGCCGCGGGGATAGAAGAAAGCCGCGGCCGGGCGTAAAACGATGAACGGGTAGGGAAAAGGTAATTAACAGCTTGA
This sequence comes from Hymenobacter sp., assembly GCA_036387695.1. GTDB lineage: Bacteria > Bacteroidota > Bacteroidia > Cytophagales > Hymenobacteraceae > Hymenobacter. Next base: position 19,408 of record DASVTG010000380.1, read on the forward strand.
ATACGTAATTGGCTAACCGAGGCCGCGCTGGGCGGCCAATTCGCGCAGCCGAACCCGGGCCCGGCTGTATTGAGATTTGGAGGTAGACTCGGAAATGCCCAGGATGCCGGCAATTTCGAGGTGGTCGTAGCCTTCGAGCAGGTACAGGCTCAGCACTACGCGGTAGCCGTCGGGCAGCTCCTGAATGCAGCGGCGCAGCACGTCGGCCCGGTAGCGGGCGTCGGCTTCGTCCTCGGCCGAAGCGCCGGTGGGTTCCGCGGGCTCTTCCTGGTGCTGCTCGCCCAGCGGCACCAGGCTCAACCGGCGCTGCCGCAGGCAATTGATGCTTTTGTTGACAACTATTCGCTTCAGCCACGCGCCAAACGAGGAGTCGCCCTTGTAGCTGCTGAGTTCGCGGAAAGCACTCAGGAACGACTCCTGCAGCACGTCCTCGGCCTCTGCGTAATCGCCGGTGATGCGCAAGGCCGCGTTGAACATGGCCTTGGCGTAGCGCCGGTAAATTTCGGCCTGGGCCTGGCGGTCGTTCAGGCGGCAGCGCTCCACCAGGGGCGCGTTTATGTCAACGTAGGCAACGGCGGCTTCCATGTGCAGAGAAAGGCGATGTGTAAGAGCTTAAGCAAGCGAAGGACCCCACGGCAGGCACAAGGGTTGCACCACAAGTCGTAAAGGAAAGGCCGCTAACTTGCTTGCAAATTAACCCTTTTTCCCTGTGATAAAGCCCTTGTTTTTCGGCCGACTTTCGCTGCTATTCTACCTGCTGTGCGGGCTCGCCTTCGCCAGCAGCTGTTCGAAAAAAGAATCGGAACCGGCTGCTTCCGAATTGCTTATCAATTTTGGTCCTGGCCTCGGTTACAGCCCTCGAGACGCCAACAACAGGCCAACGGGTAATCCAGACCCTACTGACTGGACCCTGGACGGTAAGTGGAATGCCAAAGAAGCCGACTTGTTCAAGTCCTTGGCAATAAACGTCAACGATAAGCCCATCGGCACGGCATCCGTTGTCGGCGCCTATCCCAATCCCGCTACTACCTCGACTAAATTCTCCTGGTCAACTCCCGATGCCACGCTTTGCAACATTGTGGTGGTGGACCAATCTTATCAATCCATTATTGGGAATAGCTCGTCAACGCCATCCCTTGGCGGCTCTTCCAGTTTCGACTTAACGAGGAGCAGTGCTTTCAAAAAAGGGCAGCTTTTTCGCATTTACTATGTGATGTACAATGGCGCGACACTCTACTGCAAAGGGCACGGCGACATCAAAATTGGCAAATTATAAAAAAAGGCCGCGCTGACAATCAGCGCGGCCTTTTTTTATAATTTGCAACTACCTACACGTCGAACTTGATGCCCTGCGCGAGCGGCAGCTCCGTGGAGTAGTTGATGGT
>DASVTG010000381.1:0-3816 GCA_036387695.1 Hymenobacter sp.
ATGGGTGAAGGACCGAATGGGTGAAGGAGCGAATGCATTGCCACGGTTCCTTACACTCACCCATTCACCCATTCACCCATTCACTCATTGACGACCCGCTCCAAATAAGCCGTGCGGGCTTCGGTCAGCTGCGCAACCAAATGGGCGCGCTGCCGCAACAGGTCTTTGCCAACAGACGGCATGCTCCGAAACAGGCGCAGGGCCCGCAGCCTGTCGAGCCGGGCCGTAAGCGTGTTCCAATAGCCCAGAGCATAGAAGCCGCTGATGGGCAAGCTGAGCACGTACAGGGCCGTCAGGCGCCAGTCGTGCGTGAGCCAGTGCTGCACCGCGGCCGCCTGCAAGCCGTAGGCCAGCGGAAAAGTGAGCATGCCCACCACCAGCATGATGGGCGCCACAAACTCCACGTCCTTGGTGGCCCGCCGCGCTATCAGCGAAGGCAGAATGTAGGGCAGGTAGTTGTTCAGCACGCCGTACAGCCACACCGGCGCGCCCAGCACCAGGTTGAGCAGGCCCGCCACGGTGCCGCGCCGCTGGCCTTCCAGGGCCTCGTCGGTGAGGTGGTGTTGGCGCAGGGCGGCCAGGTAGGCGTTGAACTGCATTTGCATGGCCACCAGCCGGGTCGGCGCGTTTTGCTCGAACCAGGCCAGGGCCTGCAATAGGGTCTGGCTGAGCTGGAAGTTGTCGTACAGCGTGTCGGGGTCTTCGTCGGGCAGGAGGTGGTCGCCGAAGGTGCGCTCCACCTCTTGCACAAACACGTCCTCGGCCGCGTCGCGCGTGATGACCAGGCGGTGCTCCAAGGCCTCCCGAATGGCGTCGGTGAGCTCGTCGGCGGCGCCTTCGGGGTCGGCGGCGTAGCGGGCGGCGTAGTCGGCCACCACAATGGGCGGGGCCACGTTCAGCAGCACGTCGGAGCGAAACCGCGAAGGGTCAAAGTAATTGGTGGCAATGGGTATCAGGCGCAGTCCCAGCTTAAAGCCGTGCCGCGCCTCGGCGCCCAGCGCAATGCGGGCCGCGCCGGTTTTGAGCGGCCGCAGCCGGCGCTCGCTCACGCTGGTGCCTTCCGGAAAAATCATGATGGTGCCCCCGCGGCCCAGGTAATCGTAGCAGCGCCCAAAAGTGGCCTCGTTCTGGGCCTGCACCTGCTGGGGCGTGGCCGGGCCGGCGTCCGGGTCGGCGTCTTGCCGCCGGTAAATCGGAATGGAGTTGCCCGATTCCATGATGGCCCGCACCACGGGGTTCTTGAAAAACGTGCTTTTGGCCAGGAAAGCCACCGGCTGCCGGCAGTTGATGGCCACCAGCAGCGGGTCCATCAGCGTATTGGGGTGGTTGCCGGCGAACAGCAGCGGCCCGGGCAGGTTGAGGCGCTCGCGGTGCCGGATTTCGATGCGCCGAAAAAACACCCGCAGCGCCACCTGCACAAAGGGCTTAACGACCGTATAAAAAAGCATGGAATCGGGGTTGTAAGGCCCCGAAGATAGGCGGCCACGGCTCGGCTCAACCCACCCGCAAAAAAGCCGCCGCTCCAAACAAGGGGGCGGCGGCTTCGGGAAAAATCGGTTGGCGGGTTAGCGCTTCTTTTTGGCGGCTTTCTCTTTGGCCTTGGCCTTGGCTTCGGCCAGCTTGGCTTTGGCTTTGGCTTTGCGCTCGGCTTCTTCCTCCATCTTCTTGCGCTTGCCGGGGTACTTGGCGTCGAAGACCTGAACCTTGGCAATGCTGTCGGCCGCCATAATGGCTTGGCGGGTGGTGACGCGGCCGGTGAGCGACACGTAGTCGCCCTCGTTCATTTGCGTAGTGGTGCCGTCCTTGGCGGTTACCAATCCGGTGGTGCTGATGGTGGCGCCGTTAATGAGCTTTTTGTCAGCCGTCATCGGGTTGGTAATGCCCAGCTCGGTGAGAACAACGCGGCCTTTCTGCATGGTTAGGCCGTCCTTCAAGCCTTCGCCTTGAGAGGTGAGGCGCGGCCGGGGCGCCACGCCGCCGGGCTTACGCGGGGCAACACGAGTTTGGGCCTGAGCCGCCGCTCCGCTGAACAAAGCAAGCACCAGAGCGAAGCGAAAAAGAAAGCGGGAATTCATGGTAAAACGTAAAATAAGATAAATAAAAAGATGCTTAAGCAGTATGCCAGGCAAAAGGTACTGCTTTTTAGTGCAAATGCCAAAGAGGCGCTGGCTTATACGAAAGCAAAACCAAGGCCAGATTTACCAGAGGTCAGAAAGCTAACTTTCCGCCGCCGCGAACCGTTCAATGAAGCGCCCGCCTTGGGCGATGAAACGTTCTACCCCCCTCTCGTATTATGAGTGCCGACCCACTGCCCGACGACATCTACCAAACCTTCCGCGACGAGGTGAACATGACGGCCGCCGAACTGGAACGCTGGCTCAAAACCGAGGAGTCGAAATCCGTGGGCCAGGACAGCGGCGACGGCACCAGCATCGGCCACCACTCGGGCGAGCACATTGTGCGCATTTTGCACAAGAAGAAAACCGACCTGACCCCCGACGACGAAGCCCATTTGCACAAGGTGCATTCTTACATCAGCCGCCATTCCGCCCAGCGCCCCCACGGCGATGTGGAACACAGCAATTGGCGTTATTCGCTGATGAACTGGGGCCACGACCCGTTAAAAAATGAAGAGTGAAGAATGAGGAATGAAGAATTGTTTCACCCTGATTCTTTGAGCATCAATTCGTCATTCCTTATTTAAGCAATGGATTACAAGGATTACTACAAAACGCTGGGCGTTGAAAAAACGGCCACCGCCGAGCAAATCAAGAAGGCGTACCGCAAGCTGGCCCGCCAGCACCACCCCGACGTGAACCCCAACGACCAGGAGGCGGAGCGGAAATTCAAGGAGCTAAACGAGGCCAACGAGGTGCTAAGCGACCCCGAGAAGCGGAAAAAGTACGACCAGTTCGGGGCCGATTGGCAGCGCTACCAGCAACAGCCCGGCGGTGCCGGCCGCGGCGGGCAGCCGGGCGGCGACTTCGACTGGAGCCAGTACACCCAAGGCGGCGGGGGCGGTTTTGGCGGCGGCGGCCCCTTTGCCGAGGGCGAGGATTTCTCGGATTTCTTCGGTTCCCTGTTTGGCAACATGGGCGGCGGGCGAGCCGGCGGCAGCCGGCCCGGCGCGGGCGCCGATTACCAGGCCGAGCTGGAGCTGAGCCTGGAAGAAGCCTACCACGGCGGCCCGCGCACCATCACGGTCAACGGCAAAAACCTGCGCCTGACCATTCAGCCCGGCGTGGCCGACGGGCAAACCATTCGGCTGCGCGACCAGGGCGGCCCCGGCCGCAACGGCGGGCCCAACGGCGCGCTGCTCATCACCTTCCGCATCCGGCCCGATGCCCGCTACGCCCGCACCGGCGACGACCTGACCCAGGACGTGCCCGTGAGCGTCTACAAAGCCCTGCTGGGCGGCGAGCAAACCGTGGAAACGCTCAGCGGCCCGGTCAAAATCAAGATTAAGCCCGAAACCCAGAACGGCACCCGCCTGCGCCTGCGCGGCAAGGGCTTTCCGGTGTACAAGCAGGCCGGCCAGTTCGGCGACCTCTACCTGCGCCTGACCCTGACGCTGCCCCAGCACCTCACCGAGCCGGAAAAAGCCCTGGTGCAGCAGTTGGCCGCCCTGCGCCCTGCCGGGCACGGCCCCAATGCCTGACCCCTTGAACCGTCGCTGACTACTTGCCATGGAAACGCACATCCTCACCCTCACTTACCAGGAATGCTCGGCCCGCTACGGCTTGGGCCCGGCCGCGGTGCACGAGTTTCTGCAAGCCGGCCTGCTGCGCCCGGCGCCCGCGCCCGAAACCGTCATCG
>DASVTG010000382.1:0-5526 GCA_036387695.1 Hymenobacter sp.
GTGGACATGGGCCCCAAGCGCGACGTGATTGGTGAGCTAGCGGCGGCCACCCGCAAGCAGGGCCTGGTGTTCGGGCTGTCGTCGCACCGCATCGAGCACTGGTGGTTTTATGGCTTCGGCCAGCAGGTGGACTCCGACGTGAAGGACCCGAAATTCGCCGACTTGTACGGCCCGGCCCACGTGTACGACCCCTTCACCAAAGGCGACAAGGCGCCGACCATGACGCCCGAGTTCATGAACGACTGGCAGGCCCGCACCAAGGAGCTGGTCGACAACTACCGGCCGCAGCTGGTGTGGTTCGACTGGTGGATAGAGCAGCCGGAAATGGAGACGTACAAGCAGCAATTCGCCTCCTATTACTACAACAAGGGCCAGGTGTGGAACAAGGGCGTGGTGATTAACTACAAGAACAACTCGTTTCCGGAGGGCACGGCCGTCTACGACATCGAGCGCAGCAGCGCCAAGGCCACCAAAAAATACCCCTGGCAAACCGACACTTCGGTGGGCAAAAAGAGCTGGGGCTACATCGAAGGGGAAGACAACAAAACTCCCAACGAGCTGATTGACGAGCTGATTGACGTGGTGAGCAAGAACGGCAACCTGCTGCTTAACATCGGCCCCAAAGCCGACGGCACCATCACGCCGGAGCAAACGGCCGTGCTGCTGGGCATGGGCCAGTGGCTGAAGGTGAACGGCGAGGGCATCTACGGCACCCGCCCCTGGACGGTGGCCGGCGAAGGCCCCACCGAAGGCCTGGACGAAAACGTGCGCTTCAACGAAGACGCCCATAAGGGCTACAACGCGCAGGACCTGCGCTTCACCCGCAAGGGCGCCACCGTGTACGCCTTTGGGCTGGGCGTGCCCACGGCCGCCACCACCATGAAGGCCCTGGCCGCCGGCAAAAACGGCAAGGTGCGCGGCGTGCAGCTGCTGGGCAGCCCAGAAAAGCTGCGCTGGACCCAGGGCGCCGGCGGGCTGGTCGTTGAAAAGGCCAAGAGCTACCCCACGGCGCACGCGGTGGGGTATAAAATCACGCTGCAATAGGGGCGCGTGGTTTAACCTCACCCCCTGACCCCTGCCGGGCACGGCCCCTCTCCCGCGGAGAGGGGGCACCGGCTTTGCTTTAATTGAAAGTTGAAAAACTGGTATCTGGTTTTCACTTTTAACTCTTCACTTTTAACTTCTTGCGTCCGGCTCCCCTCTCCGCGGGAGAGGGGCTGGGGGTGAGGTTCCCCGGCTTCGCGCGGCATAATTTTTCTTTCAACCTTCTCCACTCCCACTCCCACCCGATGAGCACTGCCCGCAACAACGTCTTTGCCGTTGGCCTGATTACCTCGCTGTTTTTCCTGTGGGGGTTTGCCCTCAACCTGAACCCGATTCTGATTCCGCACCTCAAAAAGGCCTGCCAGCTGACCGATGCGCAGTCGGCCCTGATTGATTCGGCCTCCTACATCGCCTACTTTTTGCTAGCGCTGCCGGCCGGGCAGTTCATGAAGCGCTTTGGCTACAAGGCGGGCATCTTGCTGGGGCTGGGGCTGGCGGCGGGCGGGGCGTTCCTGTTTTACCCGGCGGCCGCGGCGCGCTCCTACGCCTTTTTCCTGACGGCCATCTTCGTGATTGCCTGCGGCCTGGCGTTCCTGGAAACCGCGGCCAACCCCTACATCACCGTGCTGGGAGCGCCGGAGGGCGCCACGCAGCGCATCAACCTGGCGCAGTCGTTCAACGGGCTGGCGGCCACGCTGGCGGCGTTTTTGGGCGGCCGCTTCATCCTGTCGGGCACCAGCCTCACGGCGCAGCAAACCGCCGCCATGCCGGCCCCGCAGCTCGACGCCTACCTGCACCGGGAGGCGGCCACCGTGCAGCTGCCCTTCCTGCTCATCGGCGGCCTGATACTGCTCGTGGCCCTGCTGCTGTACTTCACCCGCCTGCCCGACATCGTGGAGGACGAGGACGTCGGCGCCGAAGGGCGGCCCCTGCTGCAAGAGAAAAACCTGCTGCTGGGCGTGCTGGCCCAGTTTTTCTACGTGGGGGCGCAGGTGTGCGTGAGCAGTTTTTTCATCCGGTTTTCGCAGAAAGTGGCCGGTATTGGGGAAAAGTCGGCGGCCGTGTACCTGTCCATTGCGCTGTTTGGGTTCATGGCGGGGCGCTTCATCGGCACGTTTCTCATGCGCTACGTCGCGGCCTCGCGGCTGCTGGCCATTTACAGCCTGGTCAATTTTTTCCTGGTGCTGCTGGCGGTGGTGCTGCCCGGCGTGTTCTCGGTGTACGCGCTGATGGGGGTCGAATTCTTCATGTCCACCATGTTTCCCACCATTTTCTCGCTCAGCATCCGCGGGCTGGGGGCCAAAACCAAGGAGGGCTCCTCGCTGGTCATCATGGCCATCGTGGGCGGGGCGGTGTTGCCGGTCATCATGGGCCGGGTGTCCGACGCCAGCAGCATTCAGGTGGCCTACCTGGTGCCCGCGCTGTGCTTTTTGGTGGTGTTCTATTTCGCGCTCAAGAATGCTCGGGTCAAGAAAATTCAGCTGGTAGCAGCCCACTAGCTTATGATATTCGAACCGCGTGTAGAGACGCGACACCTCGCGTCTCGGCGTTGAACGATTGCAAGACGGCGCGGCTCCGCAGACGCGAGGTGTCGCGTCTCTACACCCACCCCTTCAAAAAATATCCATTGATTATAGCCCACTAGCTTATGTTTGATTTAACCGGGAAAGTGGCCGTGGTGACGGGCGGCGGCAGCGGCATCGGCCGGGCCATTGCCCTGCTTTTTGCCCGCCAGGGCGCCGAGGTGCACCTGCTGGAGCTGAACGCCGAAGCCGGCCAGGACACGGCCGCCGAAATTGGGCAGCAGGGCGGCCGGGCCCGCGCGCACGCCGCCGACGTGACCCAGCAGGCCCAGGTGGGGGAGGTTTTTTCGGCCATCGGCCGGGTCGACATCCTCGTCAATAACGCGGGCATCGCGCACGTGGGCAACGTGGAAAACACGCCCGAAGTCGACTTTGAGCAGGTGTTCCAGGTGAACGTGCGCGGCACTTATAATTGCCTGTTTGCCGCGCTGCCGCGGATGAAAGCCCAGGGCGGCGGCGTGGTCCTGAACCTGGCGTCCATTGCCGCCCACGTGGGGCTGGCCGACCGGTTTGCCTACTCCATGAGCAAGGGCGCCGTGGCGGCCATGACCCTCTCGGTGGCCCGCGACTACCTAGGCAGCAACATCCGGTGCAACAGCATCTCGCCGGCCCGCGTGCACACGCCCTTCGTCGACGGCTTCATTGCCCAAAACTACGCCGGCCAGGAGGCCGAAAAATTCCATCAGCTCTCCCAAAGCCAGCCCATTGGGCGCATGGGCCAGCCCGACGAGGTGGCCGCGCTGGCGCTTTACCTCTGCTCGGCCGAGGCCGGCTTCGTCACCGGCTGCGACTACCCGATTGACGGCGGCTTTCTCAAGCTCAACACCTGATTGGCGATGGACCGAATTGATTCCCACCAGCACTTTTGGCGCTTCGACCCCGTGCGCGACGCCTGGATTACGCCTGACATGGCCCGCATCCGGCGCGATTTCGGGCCCGCGGACTTGCAACCCCTCTTGCAGGCGCACGGCTTCGTGGGCTGCGTGGCCGTGCAAGCCAGCCAGAGCGAGGCCGAAACCGACTTTTTGCTGGCGCTGGCCGCCGAGCACGATTTCATTAAAGGAGTGGTGGGCTGGGTGGACCTGTGCGCCGATAACGTGGAAGCCCGCCTGGTACACTACCGCCGGTTTGCCAAGCTGAAAGGCTTCCGGCACGTGCTGCAGGGCGAAGCCGACCGCGCGCTGGTGCTGCGGCCGGATTTTCAGCGCGGCATCAGCGCCCTGAGCCGGCACGGCTTCACCTACGACCTGCTCATCCTGCCCGACCAGCTGCCTTACGCCGCCGAGCTGGCCGCCGCCTTTCCGGCCCAGCCTTTCGTGCTCGACCACCTGGCCAAGCCGCGCATCAAAGAACAGCTCCTCGCCCCCTGGGTTCGCGACCTGCAAGCCCTGGCTGCCCACCCCAACGTGCACTGCAAAGCGTCGGGCCTGGTGACGGAAGCCGACTGGCAGCACTGGCAGCCCGCCGACTTCCGCCCCTACCTGGACGCGGTGTTCCAGGCTTTTGGGCCGCAGCGCGTCCTGTTCGGCTCCGACTGGCCGGTGTGCGAAGTGGCCGGCGGCTACGGCCGCGCCCTGGGCCTGGTGGCCGATTACGTGCAAGCGTTTTCGGCCGAAGAGCAGGCCTTGTTTTGGGGCGGCAACGCGGTGCGCTTTTATGGCTTATGACCGTTCTGGTGTTTCGCCTCACCCCCAGCCCCTCTATGATGGAGAGGGGAGCCACGACGGCGCGGGTTTTTAGTTAAAAGTTGAGAGTTAAAAGTGAAAAGCCAGGCGTCTGCTTTTTAACTCTTCACTTTTAACTTTTAACTCCTCGCCCCGCCAGAACCGCACCAAAAATCCTTTTCACCTTCCCCATCCTTTCCCTTTTATCATGGATTTGCAACTCACCAACCAGGTTATCATCGTGACGGGCGGGGCCAGGGGCATCGGCGAAGGCATCAGCCGGGTGCTGGCCCGGGAGGGCGCCGTGCCCGTCATCGTGGGGCGCAGCGAAGCCGACAACCGCGAAACCGTGGCCGCCATCGAGGCGGCGGGCGGCCGGGCGGGGCAAGTGGTGGCCGAGCTGTCGGAGCCCACGGCCTGCGCCCAGGCGGTGCAAGCGGTGCTGGCGCAGTTTGGCCGCCTCGACGGGCTGGTGAACAACGCGGGCGTCAACGACGGCGTGGGGCTGGAGCACGGCGACTACGCCGGCTTCATGCAGAGCCTGCACCGCAACGTGGTGCACTATTACCTCATGGCCCACCACGCCCTGCCCGAGCTGAAAAAAGCCCGGGGCGCCATCGTCAACATCACCTCCAAAACGGCTGAAACCGGCCAGGGCAACACCTCGGCCTACGCCGCAGCCAACGGCGGCCGCAACGCCCTCACCCGCGAGTGGGCCGTGGAGCTGCTCAAGTACGGTATCCGGGTGAACGCCGTGGCCGTGGCCGAGTGCTGGACGCCGGCCTACGAAACCTGGATTCAAACCCTGGCCGAGCCGCAGGCCAAGCTGCGCGAAATCACGGCCCGCATTCCGCTGGAAAATCGCATGACCACGGCCGAAGAAATCGCCAACACCACCGCCTTTCTGCTCTCGCCCCGCAGCAGCCACACCACCGGCCAGATTTTGCACGTCGACGGCGGCTACGTGCACCTCGACCGCGCCCTTGCCAACGCGTAGCGGTGAGATGGTGAGATGGTGAGTTTTGTCCGCCCGCCGCTCACTTATTCGCTACTCACCACTTCACACCTCACCATTTCACCACTTCACCAGTGAACACCCTAGTCTGCACCGAGCCCGGCCACTTCGCCTACGAGCAGCGCCCCGTGCCCACCGCCGAAGCCGGCCGGGCCCTGCTGCGCATCCGGCGCGTTGGCATCTGCGGCACCGACTTGCACGCCTACGAAGGCACGCAGCC
>DASVTG010000383.1:0-9249 GCA_036387695.1 Hymenobacter sp.
AATGTTTACGTGGTCGAAATACGCCTGCCACAGCAGCTTAAACAGAGGCTCCCGCTCGTCGAGCACGGTGGCCGAGAGCGTATTGGATTTCGCCGGCGCGCTGGTTTCGAACTGCACCACGTCGGTGCGCGTCAGGTCGTAATACAGGCCGTAGTGGCGGCGGCGGTCGTAAATCAGCCAGCGCTGGTCGGCGTAGCGCTTGGTAAAATGCGCGGCGAGGAGCGGCAGCACGTCAAAATCGGGGTCGATGGTGGCGTGAAACAGCTCGTCGGTGGTTTTCTCGAAGCGCACGAAGGCTTCCATGCGGTGCTTTTCGCGAAACATTTGCTGGGCCAGGCGCTGGATGCGGCGCACGTCGGCGTTGGCGTAGTTTTCGGAAATGTCGCGGTCGGAGCGCAGGGCCAAGTCCACGTAGCGGAAAATCAGCAGCTCCCGTTCCGGGTCTTCGCTGAGAAACACGTGGTAGAGGCGGGTACGGGCCTCGGCGTCCATGGTTTTTAGCAGGCCGTCCCACACGCGGGCAGCCAGGGTTTCGTCGGTTTCGCGGTGTGCGGGCTGCGCAAACAAACCCACCTGGGCCGTGCCCTCGCGCTGAATGCTGTTGGGCGCCGCCTTCCAGTCATAAACGGTGAACAGCACCGTGAGCAAGCCCTCAAACGTGCCGTCGTAGGTGTAGTCGAGCGGCGTGGCGGTGAGTTCCGGGGCAGGGCGGCGGGCCGCAGGTGCCGGCGCAACGGCCGAAGAAGCGCAGGGAAGGGGAGTGAGTTTGCTCATAACGGAATGTAGGAACGCGCCTCGGCGCATTCGCGCACATGGGCCTGCGTGGGTTGGCAAAGTGTTGTAGGCACGTGGCCGACGGCGCGGGCACAGAACGCGCCATGGTCGTGGTTGCGATGGGCGGTGCACAGCGCGGCTGCCGAACGCGCCATGGCGCGTTCCTACGATAGAAAACCGATTAACAACTCATTCACCTCGTCGGCTCTTTCGTGCTGTACCCAGTGGGTGGCTCGCAAATACGTAAGCCGTCCATCGTCACAAAAGGCCAGGCTTTCGCGGGCCAGCTCGGCTTTCAGAAAAGCGTCTTTTTCGCCCCATATGATGCTGAGTGGCACCGCCACCCGGCCAGTCTGCCTGAGGCGGCGCGCATAGCGGCCCGCCGCCCGGTACCAGTTAATCATGCTGCGCATGGCGCCCGGCTGCGACCACGCCGCCTGGTACAAAGCCAAATCAGCGTCGCTGAAAGTTCCCCGGCGGCTGGAGCGGCGCAGCGACTGCCGGGCAAACCACCACCCGCGCAGGCGCACCAGCGTTTCGGGCAGCCACGGCAATTGGAAGAAAAACACGTACCAGCTCTTGAGCAATTGGCCCGGCTTCCGGCGTAGAGCCCGCGCCAGCACTTTGGGGTGCGGCACGTTGAGCACGGCGGCTCGCTGGATGCGCCCGGGGAAATGCGCGGCCAAGTGCCAGGCCACGGCCGCGCCCCAGTCGTGGCCCGCCACAGCGGCCGTGGGGCGGCCCGCGGCGTCCAGCAGCCCAATGATGTCGGCGGCGAGTGCATCGATGGTGTAGTCCCGCACACGGCCGGGCTTGTCGCTCAGGTTATAGCCGCGCTGGTCCGGCACCCACACCCGAAAGCCGGCCGCCGCCAAAGCCGGAATCTGGTGCCGCCACGCGTACCAAAACTCCGGAAAGCCGTGCAGCAGGATGACCAACGGCCCGTCGAGGGGCCCACACTGCACCACGTGCAGCTGCAGGCCGTTGGTGGGCACGCGGTGGTGTTCGAGGGCGTAGGCCATGCAAGCTGTACCCCCGAAGCCAACTGGGGGTTGCCTTATGCGGCCTGCTGCGCGTCTTCCTCGCCCATGCGCGACATGGCCCGGGCACGGGCCTCGTCGTGCATCTGGCGCACTAAGGGCATCAATTCGCTGATGCGGCAGCAGCACGAGAGGCGCGCTACTTTGTCCGAAGCCTGGGCGGAGCGCATCGGCACATTTTGGCGGTGAATGATTTTCATAACAGAAAAAAAGATGTCGTTTTGCACCCCACCCAAGCTACTCGTTGGCAGCGCAGCAGGCACGTTCGAAAAGAGGGCGTTGTAGTTCATGGCGTTAGGAAGCTTGGGCAAAGAGGTCGAGCTGCTGCGTGACGAGGGCGGAGCGCACCGAGCCGGAGCCGAACAGAATCTGGCGGCGCACCTGCTGCTCGGTCAGCTCGCCGATGCGGGGCTGGTGCTCGCCCTCGCAGGTGAGAAAGTATTTGGCGCGCTTGAGCACCACGCCCAGCTGGCGCAGGGTTTCCATGTTGAGCTTGGCGAAGCGGCGCGCGGCCACAATCTTGCGGGCCGAGCGGGCGCCCACGCCGGGGATGCGCAGTATCATTTCGTAGTCGGCCGTGTTCACGTCCACCGGAAACACGTGGCGGTTGCGCAGGGCCCAGGCCAGCTTGGGGTCGATTTCGAGGTCGAGGTGCGGATGCGCGGGGTCCAGGATTTCATCGGCTTGAAAGCCATAAAAGCGCATCAGCCAGTCGGTTTGGTACAGGCGGTGCTCCCGGATGACGGGCGGCTGCGTCACCTGCGGCAGGCGGGCGTCGTCGGTCACGGGGATGTAGCCGGAGTAGTACACGCGCTTCAGCCCGTAGCCCTGGTAAAGCGAGTCGGTGAGCTTGATGATTTGCAGGTCCGTCTCGGCGCTGGCGCCCACGATGAGCTGGGTGGTTTGGCCGGCGGTGGCAAAAGCGGGCACTTTCTTGAACAGCGCCTTTTCCTCTTTATTCTGAATGATGCCGTCCCGAATCTGGCTCATCGGGGTCAGAATCTCCTGGTAGTTTTTTTCCGGGGCCAGCGTGGTCAGGGCCAGCTCGGAAGGCAGCTCAATGTTCACGCTGAGGCGGTCGGCGTACAGGCCGGCTTCCTGTATCAGCTCCTCCGAAGCGCCCGGAATGGTTTTGACGTGGATGTAGCCATTGAACTTGTGCTCGGTGCGCAGCTTTTTCACAATGCGCACCAAACGCTCCATGGTATAGTCCGGGCTGGAGAAAATGCCGGAACTAAGGAACAGCCCTTCGATGTAATTGCGACGGTAGAAGTTGATGGTCAGGTCCACCACTTCGTCCACGGTGAAAGCGGCGCGCTTCACGTCGTTCGAGCGGCGCGACACGCAGTAGGCGCAGTCGAAAATGCAGTGGTTGGTGAGCAGGATTTTCAGCAAGCTGACGCAGCGGCCGTCCTCGGTGTAGCTGTGGCAGATGCCCATGCCTTCGGCGTTGCCCAGGCCTTTGTTCTCGTTTTTGCGCTTGGCACCGCTGCTGCTACACGAAGCGTCGTACTTCGCGGCATCGGCTAATATGCTTAGTTTCTCTTGAATGCGCTCGTTCATGAGGAAGGGCTGGCTTTCGGGCTTAAAAGTAATAAACAGCGGCCAAAAGGCCACAAGCTTTTAAGCTAATTTTATTGGAATTAGTTTCTTTTCTACAAAATATGAGCCCGCAGCATAATCCACGGATTTTAGTATAGCTCGTCGAAGTGAACCTACGGCCCGCCTCCTTTCCGTACTTTGCAGCGTTGCGTCCTTTTATGAGATTCCGAGGCTTTTTTCTGCTGCTGTGTGTGCTGCTAGGCCGGCTGGCCCAGCCGGCCCGCGCGCAGACATTTGACCCGCGCTCGGCCATCCCACCCGACTCCCTCAAGGCCAGCGAAGAAATCCTGCCGCACCGCGCCGACTCCTTGCGCCAACGCTTCGACGAGCAGCGCGTGCTGAACCGCCTGAAAGCGTTTACGCGCCGCAAGACCATTGCCGGCAAGGCTTTGTCGGCCCTGCTCAACTTCACCCAGCGCCAGGAAGAGCAGGCCGGCCTCGACGCCGTGCTGCTGAACCGGCAGTTCGACCGCCACAACTTCAAGATTGTGCGGCGCATCAACATCCGCACGATGGATGCGTTCGGCTTCAGCCTCTCCGACTCGACCAAGCAGCCGCGTTCGTTCTGGGAAAAGTCAGGCAACGCGCTGCACATGAAAACGTCGCGCTCGCGGGTACGGCAGGTGCTGCTGTTTCGGCCCGGCCAGCCGCTCGAGCCCCAGGCCCTGGCGGAGTCGGAACGCCTGCTGCGCCAAACGCCCGAGTTGCTGGACGCCCGCGTGCTGGTGAACGAAAACACCACCACCCGCGACAGCGTGGACATCGAAGTGCTCACCACCGACGTGTTCAGCCTCACCGCGGGTTTCGAGCTGGGCTCGGCCACGGCTGGCCGCATTACCCTGGGCGACGCAAACTTCCTGGGCCAGGGCCACCGACTGAAAAATGCTTACCGCTACGGCCGCGGCCTGGCCCCGAACGGCAACGATACTCCCCAGCAATGGGCCTACGAGGGCAGCTACACGGCGCCGTTTCGCAATTTCGTGTACGCCCAGGCCCGCTACCGCAACGAGTACCTCTACCGCTCGGGCGGGGTGTCGCTGCAGCGCGACTTTTACTCGCCCAGCGCCCACTACGCCGGGGCGCTCAGCCTGAACAGCTACAGCCAAAACGTGGCCCTGCAAGCGCCCCCGCCGGGCCAGCCCTACGTGTTCTATCCTTTGCGCTTCACTGTGCAGGACGCGTGGGTGGGGCGGGCCTTGCAGCTGCGCTCCTACGACTTGGGCTACGAAAACCCGGGCCGCGTGATTGTGGCCGCGCGGATTTTCAACACCGCCTACAGCGCCACTCCCAAACCCGACGCGGGCTCCGGGGTGCCCGTGCCCGACTACCGCAACAGCACCGTGCTGCTGGGCACCGTGGGCTATTCGGTGCGCCGCTACTACAAGGACCGGTACCTGTTCGGCTTCGGCCGCACCGAGGACGTGCCGGCGGGCACGCTGGTCAGCTTCACGGCGGGCTACGACGTGAACAGCGTGGCGCCCCGGCGCTACGTGGGCGTGCGTTTCGCGGCGGCTGGCTTCAGCACCAACAGTGGCTACTTATACGGCGCCTTCGACCTGGGCTCTTACCAGCTCATGAACAAGGCGCGCACCTGGGAACAGGGCTTGCTTTCCACCGAATTGACTTCCTTCACCAAGCTTTACCACTTGGGCAACTGGCAGTACCGCCACTTTCTCAGCAGCCGGGGCACCATTGGCCTCAATCGCCGGCCGGGCGAGTTCTTGCAGGGAATCGCCAACGAGCGGGGCCTGCGGGGCTTCTCGCCGGGGCAGCCCATTCAGGCCACCAGCCGCTTTGTGGTAAACTACGAAACCACGCTGTTCACGCCGTTGTCGCTGCTGGGCTTCCGGCTGGCGGGCGTGGCCTTTGCCGACGCGGCCTGGGTGAGCGACAAACCGCGGGGCGGCTCCCCTTTCAACGGGTCGCCCTACACCGGCTTTGGGCTGGGCTTGCGCTTCCGCAACGAATTCACGGCCCTCCGTACTTTTCAGGTGCTGATAGGGTACTACCCGCGGGGCCTCACCACGGCCAACGGCGTTCGCCTGTTTGAAACCGCCCGCGAAACCGTCACTTTCACTGATTTCGGGCTTGGTGCGCCCGGCACCGGCCAGTATCAGTGAGGTGTGGACTGGTGAGGGGTGAAATGGCGAACTGGCCAGTTTGATGTTATGCTGGCGCCACATGCGCAGCTACAACGTCAAACTCACCATTTCACCATTTCACCACTAACCTACCTAGCGGTCTGAGCTGAAGGAAATGGGCACGGTGCAAGCCACGCGCACCGGCTGGCCGTTTACCCGGGCGGGCTGCCAGGGCGGCATCAGCCACACCAGGCGCAAGGCTTCGTCATTGAGGCCGCTGCCCGGGCCGCTGACCACGTGCGCGTCCTGCACCCGGCCCTCGGCGTTGAGAACAAAGTTGACAAACACCCGGCCCGAAACGCGGCGCTGCAAGGCTTGCTGCGGGTAGCGAATAGATTTTTTGAGGTACTCCGCAAAGGCTTTGTCGCCGCCGGCAAATTGCGGCCGCACCTCGGGGTTGACGTACACTGAATCAGGATAGACCACCGGCGCGGCCGGCACGGGACGGGAAGTGAGCGGCACTGAGGTGGCCGGCGCCGGAACCATATCTGCGGCATGCGCCAGGGTTTGCGCCTTGGCCAGCCCCCCGCTTAGTACCATGAAAGCCAGCAATGCTTGGAAGCGTAAAATTTGGGACATGTGAGTAGACGGTTAGAAGTGAGAAAGAGACGATGGTTCGCGAGGCGGACGATTTAACTACAGCAATTAACGTTTTATATTTTTGATAAAATTGTCTTTTCGGCAGAAGACAGGAATAAGCAGCTGAAATTCAATACTGGCACAGTCAATGAGATTATAAATCAAAAATAGTGCGTTTATGGTGCAAT
The DNA here is from genome assembly GCA_036387695.1 of Hymenobacter sp. Classification (GTDB taxonomy): domain Bacteria; phylum Bacteroidota; class Bacteroidia; order Cytophagales; family Hymenobacteraceae; genus Hymenobacter. The sequence continues at coordinate 6,325 of DASVTG010000383.1, forward strand.
ATAGCAACAGGCTGAAGAATTTACAGTGTTATCGTTTTTGTCACTTTGCACATCTGGCATTCGTAATGGGAAAATCTTGTTTTAATATTATTGCATAATTCTCATAAGCGTTGTGAAGCACTACTTTTTATCGGACAGATTTGTAGCTTTGAAATCGTTAATCGACGATAAACGAAACAGTACGCATGGCCACTCACAAAAAGGAGCAATTCACCTCGTTGGAGCAGGAAATTGCCGCCATTGCCAAGGCGTTGGGCCACCCGGCCCGCGTGGCCATTTTGCAGCTGCTGGCCCAGCGGCGTTCCTGCGTGTGCGGCGAGCTGGTGCTGGAACTGCCCATTTCCCAAAGCACTGTGTCGCAACACCTGAAGGAGCTGAAAACCGCCGGCCTGGTGCAGGGCGAAGTGGACGGCCCCCGCGTGTGCTACTGCCTCGACCCGACGGGTTGGGCCCGGGCCCGTCAGTTGCTCGGCGGCCTGCTGGCCGAACTGCCGACGCCATCGCTTCAACCTGACGCCTGCTGCTGAAACCGGCGCGGCCTTCGCGTTGCCGGCCATCGGGCACTGCACGCTTTTCCCCAAATTTTTCACTGAACAACCGTAGCGCAATGAACATCTCCGAAATGAAGCAGGCCCTAACCGGGCTGGCGGCCGTTAGCTTCCGGTTGCCGAACGATACGTACCTCCCGCCGCATTTTCACGTGACGGAAGTGGGCTTGGTGACCAAGCATTTCATCGATTGCGGTGGCACCGAGCGCACAGAAAAGGTGGCCAACTTCCAGCTCTGGGAGGCCGGCGACTACGACCACCGGCTGGCTCCGCAGAAGTTTCTGCACATCCTCACCCTATCGGAGAAAATTTTGGGCAGTGAGGCGTTGGCCATTGAAGTGGAATACCAGCAGGACACCATTGGCAAATTCGGCTTGACGTTCGACGGCACTGATTTCGTGCTGACGCCCAAGCAGACGGCTTGCCTGGCGCAGGACGCGTGCGGCGTTCCAAACCTGGAATTTGCGCTGCCACAGCTGCCAACGGCGTGCTGCACGCCGGGCGGCGGGTGCTGCTAACCGGCTTCGTTGCCATCATCGCCTTGCTGCGCCAAATCCGTTCCGTAAAAGCTCTGTCCATGAACATCCTGCCCATGACTGCTGCGCACTGGCCCGCGGTGAGCGTCATTTACGCCGAGGGCCTGGCGACGGGAAATGCCACCTTCGCCACCGAGCCTCCGACCTGGGCCGACTGGGACGCCGGCCACTTGCCCACCTGCCGCTTGGTGGCCGTGCACGCGCACAACGCGGAACACGTGTTGGGCTGGGCCGCTCTCACGCCCGTATCGGGCCGCTGCGTGTATGCCGGGGTGGCCGAAGTGAGCGTGTACGTAGCCGCGGAGGCGCGTGGCCAAGGCGTGGGCCGGGCCTTGTTGGCGGCACTGGTCAAGGAGTCGGAGCAGCAGGGTTTGTGGACTTTGCAAGCGGGCATCTTTCCCGAAAACACGGCCAGCGTGCACTTGCACGAGGCAGCGGGCTTCCGCCAAGTGGGCCGCCGCGAACGAATTGGCCAATTGCGGGGTCAGTGGCGCGACACCCTGCTGCTGGAACGCCGCAGTGCCGCGGTGGGCACAACGCCGGCGTCGTGAGTGCCACGCTGCGGCAGTGCTTGGCAGCCGAAGCCTTTGGCACGGCCGTGCTCATGGTGTTTGGCACGGGCGCGGCCGTGGTTAACGAGCAAACCCGAGCCCTGGGGCACGGCGGCGTGGCCGCGGCCTTCGGGCTGGTGGTATTCATTCTGATTGAAAGCTTGGGCGAAACCAGCGGCGCGCACGTGAACCCGGCCGTCACCATCGGTTTCTGGGCCCTGGGCCGCTTTCCGGGGCGGCGGGTTTTGCCTTACGTGGCGGCGCAGCTGGCGGGCGCGGCGCGCGGCAGCGCCTTGGTCAAGCTCCTTGCCGGGCAGGGCTCGCAGCTGGGCGCCACGCTGCCGGCTCACGGCGCGGCTCAGGCCCTGGGCATCGAAACCTTCCTTGCGTTTTGGCTCATGCTCGTGATTTTGCGCGTCACGGCCGGGGCCAAGGAAGTGGGCGTGAGGGCCGGGCTGGCCATCAGCGCCACCGCGGCGCTGGAGGCGCTGGTGGCTGGCCCGCTCACGGGTGCTTCCATGAACCCGGCCCGCTCCTTGGCCCCGGCCCTGCTCAGCGGCAACTGGACCAGCTGGTGGCTATACGTGGTGGGGCCCGTAGCCGGCGCGCTGCTGGCCGTGCTGGCCGACCGGCTGCTGCAACTCAAATCATCCGCTGCACCTGCTTCCAACCCGTGATTACGTTCTTGTTTGTGTGCGTCGAGAACGCCAACCGCAGCCAGATGGCACAGGCTTTTGCCGCCATGCACGGCGGCGCGCAAGTGGTGGCGTACAGGGCCGGCTCGCGGCCGTCGGGCGTCGTCAACGCCAAAGCGGTGGCAGCCATGGCGGAACTGGGCTACGACCTGCGCCAGCACGCCAGCAAGTCGCTGAACGAGGTGCGCGACCAGCAGTTCGACTACGTGGTGGCCATAGGCTGCGGCGACGGCTGCCCGTTCGTGGCCGCCCGCCACCGGCTCGACTGGCAAATTCCCGACCCCAAGAACCTTGCGCCCGACGAATTCCGGCAGGACTGGGACTTGAGCGGCAGGTACAAGCGCTGCTGGCCGAAGCAGGCGTGACAACATAAAAAAGGCCCCGCCAATTCCCTGGCGGGGCCTTTTCACTTACTCACCGTCCTGCTTTAGGGCAGCGGGCGTGGGCACGAATTCAAACCGGAATTCTACCCGACGGTTTCGCGACATGCCCGCGGGTGTTTCATTCGGGGCCGCTGGCTGCGACTCGCCGCGGCCTTCGGTGATGATGCGGGCGGGGTCGATTTTCTTGCCGGTGAAGTAGCGTTTCACGGCGG
>DASVTG010000384.1:0-9453 GCA_036387695.1 Hymenobacter sp.
TCAACACGCCTTCTTCATAAGATTGCTCACTCCACAAACTACCCTGCGGACTCATCTCATAAGCGATACCTGTAAACGGTCCACCGTTGAAGACAAGGAGCCGGGAGCCCCCATCTGTGTATTCTTCTTCCAGGTCATCAGAGTTTATTCTCAGCATATTGTTTCAGCTTTAAGATAGATTAATCATTGCCAATAACCCGCACACCTTCCGTGATATGCCAGCAATTAATACAACGTGGTGGTACGCCCTGACCTAATGTCTTTTTCATTAAAGAGCGGTTATGCAACAAAAATTCACTAAGTTCTGATTCGTGCATTGATTGGCGTGTTGTTGATTCTCTAGCCTTTATTGCTTTATCTAAAGCAATTATTTCAGAATGAGAGCCAGGTACACCGGCCCTCAATAAATCGTCACTTTCAGCGTTAATTTTTCCTGCGTCCCGTTGCGAAATGTACGCTTCAACTCTGCCCTTAAGCATAGGGTGTAAATCTTCAGGGATTTTTTCTACATTTTTCCCAAAGTGCGTTTTTCCGGTTAGTGGGTCTTTAACTCCCGTTAAGACGGGCCCCCTTTCCCTATTGGATTCTGCGGTAGCTCCGGATGAAGTGACAGTTCCCAATCGCATCGCTTCTGCTTGCGTTTCGTTAACTAAATCAACGCCCATGTGCCCATATTCCGCTTCAACTTCAGCAGGACTCAGAGGCATCCCTCGTGGCTTAGCAGAAGCTGGGATGTATTGCCTTGCTGGCGCTTCAACTGTATTATTTGGTACGGCCCCCAGCCCGCCGCCAATGGCCATACTCTGCAACCCACTTACCACTGCTGCCACCGGCACGCCATGCTCCCGCGCGGCCGGGGCCACGAAGGCGCCGGCCGGCCCGCCGGGCTGAATGGTCCAGCCCGTGGGGTCGCTCAGCGTCAGGTAACATTGATACGCCCCGCCCGCCGCGTCGCCGCTCACGAATTGCTCCCGGTAGGCCACGCAGTAGGCCGCCGGCAGGCGCAGCGTCTCCACGGCCCGGCCGCCGCCGGCTTCCAGGAACACGACGTTGGCCGCCTGGCGTTTGTGCGCGTCGACGGCCCAGGCCGGCAGCACGTCGCCGGTGGGCACGTCCAGCACCAGCTGCACCGGGCCGTAGCGCACCTTCGCGCTCACCCGGCCCCGCAGCTGCGTGGCCTGTTCCACTTCGAAGTGGCAGTGCGTCACGGGGAATACGTGGCCGGCAACGTGTAATTCAGCGGAGAAGGAGGCCATGGTGAAAGGGAAGACAGCGGGCTCGAGCCAGACGGTAGGCGGCAAAGCTAGGTTGTGCCGAGGACATGGCCACCAAGGGCTCCCAAGGGGCTTCAATGCTGGGGTTGACGGCCTTTCGGCGCTACTTTCGCTTATGCTTCCGCCCGCCTCTGCTCCTGCCCCCGCACCGCTTGCCCTGCTGCAGGAGCATTGGGGCCACGCGGCGTTTCGGCCAGGGCAGGCAGAAATTATTGATTCGGTACTGGCCGGGCACGACACGCTGGCGCTGCTGCCCACGGGCGGCGGCAAAAGCATTTGTTTTCAGGTGCCGGCGCTGGCCCGGCCGGGCATCTGCATTGTGGTGTCGCCGCTCATTGCCCTGATGAAGGACCAGGTGGACAACCTGCGCAAGCGCGGGCTGAAGGCGGAGGCCATTTACGCGGGCATGAGCCACCAGGAAATCGACCACGCGCTGGATAATTGCGTGTACGGGCGCAGCGTGAAGTTTTTGTACGTGTCGCCGGAGCGGCTGCTCACGGAGCTGTTTCAGGTGCGGGTGGCGAAGATGAACGTGGGCCTGCTGGCCATTGACGAGGCGCACTGCCTCTCGCAGTGGGGCTACGATTTCCGGCCGCCCTACCTGCGCATTGCCGAGCTCCGGGAGGCGCTGCCGCCGGGCACGCCGGTCATTGCCCTCACGGCCACGGCCACGGCCCAGGTGCAAGCCGACATTGTGGAAAAGCTGAAGTTTCGGCCGGGCTCGCAAGTGTTTCGGCAGAGCTTTGCCCGGCCCAAACTGTCGTATTCGGTGCTGCCCACCGAGGACAAGCTGCGCCGGCTGCTGGAAGTGGTGCGCGGCGTGGGCCCCACCAAAACCGGCATTGTGTACGCCCGCACGCGGCGGCAAACCGAGGACACGGCAGCCTTTCTACAGCAGCACAAGTTTGCGGCGGCGGCTTACCACGCCGGTCTGCCTTCGGAAAAACGCACCCAGGTGCAGCAGGATTGGATTGCCGACCGAGTCCGCCTCATTGTGGCCACCAACGCCTTCGGCATGGGCATCGACAAGCCCGACGTGCGCCTCGTGGCCCACCTCGACGCGCCCGATACCCTGGAAGCCTACTACCAGGAAGCCGGCCGCGCCGGGCGCGACGGCCAGTACGCCTTCGCCGTGCTGCTGGCCGGGCCCAACGACGCCGACGAACTGCGCCGCCGCACCAACCAGTCGTTTCCGCCCCTGGACACCGTGAAGCGGGTGTACCAGGCGCTGGCCAACTACTCGCGCACGGCGGTGGGCGGCGGCGAGCTGGCGGCGTTCGAGTTCGACTTGCAGCAGTTTGCCGAAACCTACCGCATCAAGGCCGTGGACGCCCACAACGCGCTGAAAATCCTGCAGCGCGAAGGATTCGTTCAGCTCAACGAGGCGGTGAATAGCCCGGCCCGGGTGCACCTCATTCTCAACCACCAGGACCTGTACGCCTTCCAGGTGGCCAACGCCCAGCACGACTTGCTGATAAAGGCGCTGCTGCGGCTGCACGGCGGCGAGCTGTTTGCCGATTTCCAAACCATTTCGGAGAATGCGCTGGCCACGCACCTGCGCCGCAGCGTGGTGGAAGTGCGCCAGCAGCTGCGCTACCTGCACACGGCGGGCATCCTGCACTACCAGCCGCGGCAGGAGTCGCCGCAGGCCCTGTTCACCACGCCGCGCTTCGATGCGCCCAAGCTGCCCATCGACCAGGTGCGCATGACGGCGGCCCGCGACCTGGCCCGCCACAAAACCAACGCCGTGGGCCAGTACCTCAGCGGCACGCGCTGCCGCCAGGTACTGCTCCTCACCTACTTCGACGAAGCCGACCCGGCCTGCTGCGGCGTGTGCGACATCTGCCTGGCCGACAAAAAAGCCGCCCAGGCCACCGCGCAGGCTCCTTCGCTTCGGGAGCCGCTGCTGGCGCACCTTCGCCAGGCGGCGGCTTCGCCGCGGGAGCTGCTGGCCGCGTTTCCGCCCCAACAGGCCGCGGCCGTGACGGCCGCGGTGCGCGAAATGGTGGACCGCGGCGAACTGACCTACGCCGCCGACGGCCGGCTGCAGGTGCCGCGGTGAGGCGCTGCGCAGTTCCTCCAAATTAGTGGAACGGATTTATCGCTAGGTTGACATCTTACTGCTGTTACGCAGTGGGTTGTTGATGGCGCGGGGCTGTGCCCCGCGCCATCTGTATTTATTGCCAGGTCAACATCTTACAATGTCTGATATTTGGCCGCGTTTACATTAAATATCAATTGTTTACGCACGTATTTCCAAACGTGTAATATCCACAGTTGCCAAACGTCGGGTTGAGGCGCGCCCGTTTCTCCCGCACCTTTGCAACGCCTCGAAACAACGAGTCGACTGGACCTGCTTATTTTTTCTGTTGCCCCTGCCTGCGTAGGTGGTGGCGCATCCGACCAACAACACCCCATGAACCATCCCAGTGAAGGAATGGGCCAGCGCCTGCAAATCGGCGAGGGCTACATCAGCGGCAATATTTCCATTTTCCTGGCGCTGCTGGCGCAGGGCGCCGTGCTCTGCTTTCATTACCCCGAGTACCTCACCACGCCGGAATTCCGCGAGGTGTACACCGGCGAAACCATGAAAGTGCTGCTGATGGGCGTCATCGTGGCTTCGTTCTTTTTTGCCACGCTCAGCTTTTTGCTCAGCCACCGAAAAAAGCGCGCCGTCATCGGCATCGTCGTTTCGGCGCTGGCGGTAACGGGCGGCGGGTTTGAGGTGCAGGCGCGGGCGGTGGAACACACCCGCTGGCACCTGGGCCTGGACTGGCTGCTGCTCGACTTGCTGCTGCTGGCCGTGATTTTCGTGCCCATCGAAATGGCGTTTCCGAAAAACAAGCAGCAGTCGCGCTTCCACGCCGAGTGGCGCACCGACTTGGTGTACTTCGTGGTCAGCCACTTGTTCATCCAGTTTTTCGGCGTCATCACCCAAGCCCCGGCCAAGCTGCTTTTTGGCTGGATGGGCCTGGTGCCGCTGCAGCACTGGGTGCAAAACCTGCCGTTTGTGTTCGAATTTCTGCTGGCGCTGTTCGTCACCGACTTGTTTCAGTACGCCGCCCACCGCCTGTTTCATTCGCACGTGTACTTGTGGCGCTTCCACTCGGTGCACCATTCCACGCAGGCCATGGACTGGCTGGCCGGCTCGCGCACGCACTTCGTCGACATTTTCGTGACGCGCTCCATTTCGTTTATTCCGCTGTACGTCTGCGGCTTTTCCGAAATCACCTTCAGCGCCTACATCCTGTTTGTGTCCATTCACGCGGTGCTCATTCACGCCAACACGAGCATCAATTTCGGTTGGCTGCGCTACCTGCTGGTCACGCCGCAGTTTCACCACTGGCACCACTGCGAAGACCCGGCCCACTACGGCAAGACCTTCGCCATTCACTTCCCGCTGATAGACCGGGTGTTCGGCACCTACTACTTGCCCGGCAACGAGTGGCCCGCCGCCACGGGCGTGCGCGAGGGTTCCTACCCCAAAGGCTACCTCAAGCAGCTAACTCACCCCTTCAACAAAAGCCCCTTCGACACCACCCTGGACGTGGCGGAAGCCAGTAGCCGCTAAGCCCAGCCGGAAATAAGCACTGCGAACTTAGCAAAAACCCCATTTCGTCATTCTGTTTAGCGCAGCTCCGCCAGCAGTGTACAGGCACCGGTCCGACGCCCTAAGCGTCCGACCGGTTGTTGTCCGCCCCATCCGTAGGCAGCGCCCGACTACCAACCGGTCGGACGCCTAGGGCGTCGGACCGGTGCCTGTACACTGCTGGCGGAGTTGCGCTAAGTCACGTCCACGCCCTGCATGTACTCTTGCAGCACCGGCAGCAGCAGCGGCGTAGCGGCCTCCAGGTACTCCCGTTCCGCGGCTGTCCAGTGGCGCGGGTGGCCGAACACGCAGGGCTGCAAAATGCCCCACAGCTGCCCCCGGTCGGTAATGTGGGCGTGCACCAAAGCGCGGTGCCCGAAGGTGCGGCGCTCGAACTCCTGGTTCAGTACCTCGGGCCCGGCTTCGGTCACGTCGTCCACGTACACCGAAGGCTGGGCCGCGAGGGCGGCCCGGAACAGCGGGTCCTCCTTCGGCAGGTCGCCAGCGTCTTCCTGCCAGTCGTGGCGCGGGTCGGGCACGGCCTCGTCGAGGCGCCACACCAACGCAATGCGGCCCCGGCCCCGCGCCGGGTTGCGCACGTACAGGAAGCAGCGGTCGGCGCGCAGGTGCGGGCCGATGAGGTCCAGGGCGGCTTGCAGGCGCTCGGCCGCGGGCTGGTGGGCGGCGAGGGCGGCTCGTAGTTCGGCGGCGGGCGTGGTGGGCATTAGGGGTCGGAGGTAAGCTTAAGAAGCACCAAAAAAAGAACGGTCCTGCTGAGCGCAGCCGAAGCATCTCTACTGCTCAACTAACTCAATTATTTGGATTAGTGTTGCGGTAGAGATGCTTCGACCAGCTCAGCATGACGGGCTTTTTTAGTAATGCACCGTGGCGCTGAACGGCTTTATTTGGGAAAATACTGTCTCTACCCCTGCTGGTAGGCTTGAAAGCCGCCCACCAGGTTGCGCACGTTGGTGAAGCCTTGCTGAGTGAGGTAGGCCTTGGCCGAAGCCGAGCGGCCGCCACCCTTGCAGTGCACGATGATTTCCTGGTTTTTCCACTCGTCGAGGTCGTCCAGCTTTTCGGGCAGGGAATTCAGGGGAATGTTTTGGGCGCCGGGGATGCGGCCTTCCTCGTGCTCCCAGGTTTCGCGCACGTCGATGATGGTGGGGATTTCGCCGGCTTGCTGGCGTTGGAGAAGTTCGGTCGGGGTGATGTCGGCCATGGAAAACAGGGGGTGTGAGGGTGAAAATGGGTGCGTGAAAGTACGGCCGAAGTCTTCTTCGTTTCGTAACGAGCCGGCGGTCGGCAGCGGCGGGCCGGGCTCTTACCTTTGTCGTAATCCTCTCTTTTCACCTTGATATTTTTACATGAAACACCTTTTCGCTTCGTGGCTGGTGGTGCTGGGCCTGCTGCCTGCGGCCCTGACGGCCCAAACGGTGCCACCCCTGCCGGCTGCCCCGCCCACCAATTTATCCGGGGTGCAGCTGCGCGACTGGTACCGCGCCAACTGGTACGACGGCAAGCGTACGGTGCTGACCTACGACGAGGCCCGCGGCCGGATGTACAACTACATCGACAACGTTGACAACACGGTGACCTGCGTGTACTCGGGCTATTTTGAGAGCGTGCCCTTCAACGCCACCAGCACCAACCCGGGCGTGGTCAACGACATCAACTGCGAGCACAGCATCCCGCAGTCGTGGTTCAACGAAGTGGTGCGCATGAGCTCCGACATTCACCACCTCTTTCCCACCCGCGAGCAGTGGAACTCGGACCGCGGCTCCGACCCCTTTGCCGACATTCCCGACGCCAGCACCCTGGGCTGGCTGCGCAACACCACCCGCCTGACCACCATCCCCACGAGCAACATCGACGAGTACAGCGAGGACACCAACTCGCAGTTTGAGCCCCGCGAAGACCACAAGGGCAACCTGGCCCGCGCGGCGTTCTACTTCTACACCATGCACGCCAACGAAGCCTTCGACGCGGGCAAGGGCGTGATTACGGCGCTGGCCGACCTGCCCACCCTGTACCGCTGGCACCTGGCCGACCCCGTGGACGCCCGCGAAATCGAGCGCAACAACCGCGTGGCCGCCGCCCAGGGCAACTTCAACCCCTACATTGCCCACCCCGGCACCGTGGCCACGGCCTGGGGCCTCACGCCGCCCGGCCCGGTGTTTAGCTTCGCCAGCGCCACGGGCGCCATCGCCGAAGGCAACGCCGGCACCACCACCTACACCGTGACGGTGAACCTGGCCCCCGCGGCCACGGCCCCCGTGACCGTGCAGGTGGGCCTGGACGCCCCCAACTCCACGGCCACCAGCGGCACCGACTTCGCCTTCACGTCGCCCACCACGCTCACCTTCCCGGCCGGCACCACCAGCCAAACCGTGAGCGTGACCGTGAACGGCGACGCCCAGCCCGAAGCCGACGAAACGGTGGTGCTGACGCTGACCAACGCCAGCACCGGCAACACCGTGGGCAACCCCGGCACCCACACCCTCGCCCTCACCAACGACGACGGCCCGCCCCCCACGGTGAGCTTCGCCTCGGCCGGCGGCACCCTGGTGGAAGGCAACAGCGGCACCACTACCTACACCGTGAACGTGGTGTTCAGCGGCACCTCGCCGGGAGCTTTTTCGGTGCCCGTGAGCGTGGACGTGGCCAACAGCACGGCCACCGCCGCCACCGACTACGTGCTGAACACCAGCAGCGTAACCTTCGGCGGCGTGGCCGCGCCCCAGCCCATCAGCATCACCGTGAACGGCGACGCCACGTTTGAGCCCAACGAAACGGTGCGCCTGCTGCTGGGCACGCCGTCGAACGCCACCGTGCTAATGGGCCAGCCCACTGGGCACGTGTTCACCGTGCTCAACGACGACGCGGCCCCGGCCGGCGCGCCCTGCACCAAGCCCTACTTCTCGCAGTACGTGGAGTCGCAGCAGGGCAACACCAAGGTGCTGGAAATTTACAACCCCACGCTGTCGCCCATGCCGCTGGCGGGCAAGCGGGTGGTGCTGTATGCCGCCGGCTCGACCACGCCCGGCACCACCCTCAACCTGACCGGCACCATTGCCCCCGGCGACGTGTACGTCATCGGCAACACCGGCCTGACGGACGCGCCCACGTCGGCCCAAACCGACGTTTTCTCCAACGTGAATTTCTTCAGCGGTGCCCAGTCCATTGCCTTATTTGACGCCACCGATACCCTCGACGTCATCGGCGTGATTGGCCGGACGCCCCCCGGCGGCGCCTGGAGCGTGCCCAACGGCTCGACCCTGAACAACACCCTGGTGCGCCAGCCCACCACCAACCAGGGCGGCCGCTGGAACGGCCCCTTCGGCAGCGCCACGTGGTCGGCCATCGGCGTCGACAACTACACGGGCGTGGGCAGCTACCTCAGCAACGCCTGCTTCATTCCCACGGCCACGCGAGGCGCCAACGTGCTGCGCAACGCGCTGGAAATCTACCCCAACCCCGCCGCCGAAACCGTGCAGCTGCGCCTGCCCGGCTCGGCCACGGCCCGCACCGCCCGCGTGTCCCTGCTCGACATGATGGGCCGCACCGTGCGCCAGCGCACCGCTCAACTCAGCGCCACCGAAGGCGTGGCGCTGGACCTGCGCGGCCTGCCCGCCGGCATCTACGCCGTGCGCGTGAGCTGCGCCGGCGTGGAATACACCGGCCGCGTGGTGGTGAAGTAAAGCCACCATTCGATGGCTGAAAAAGCCCTGGTCCGTGTGGCCAGGGCTTTTTTCGTTGGAAGAGCTTACCTGGGTGCGGAAACAGGAGGCGCAGGCTCCTAATGCCGGGGGCCGTGGAACATTCCGCACAACCAACGCAGCCCAGGCGTCGGTCATGCCGGGCGCAGCCGGGGCATGACGGCCAAAGGGGCCATTGCTGGATGACTTTGCCGGAGCGGCTAAAGTTGCTCCGGCGCCTTTGGCGACACGCAGTTGATTGATTATGCCAGCATATCGGCGTATTCGGCCTGGTGGCGCTTTACAAAGCCGGCCATGAAGGTGCAGGAAGTTTTTACTTTCAGGTGCTCGGTTTTGGCAAACTCCAGGGCGGCGCGGGCCAGTTCGTCGGCCACGCCTTGGCCGCGGAGCTCGTCCTCCACATAGGTGTGGGTGAAGTCGATGACATCCTTGGCGGGGCGGGAATAGGCCAGCTCGGCCTTGTGGCCCTTGCGGATGGTGGTGAATTCCTGGTTGTCGGCGTCGTGCTGAATGGACATGGGAACGGGCATGAAAGGATGGGCGAACAGAAGCCGCGGCCGCGGAAATGAACGGCAGCGCCTGGTTTGCGTAAAGAAGGAAGTAGACGGGCTTTGCTCGTTTGGTTTCTACTCTTTTCCCCTTCCCATGGATACGCAAAACACCCCCTTGCCGCCGGAAAACGAATTTCGTCCTGATGACCAGGCCGACCGCGCCGCCACGGCCCAGCCTAACGCCAACGACCCCATGATAAGCGCAGCCAGCCCCAACTACGGCGAGTTCGGCGGCGTGAGCAACTCGGCGCCCATGGCCGCCACCTACGCCGCGGCGCCCACCAACAGCGCCGCCCCGGCCGGCCGCGACGGCTCGAACG
>DASVTG010000385.1:0-2308 GCA_036387695.1 Hymenobacter sp.
GCGGCCCTGGCGGCTGGGTTCCAGAAAGGGGCGCTGCAACTTGCTGTCGAGGTTGGCATGCTTGCCCCAGGCGCCGCAGGCGGTGCGGGCCCGGTACGTGGCGCCGCCCGCTACGGTAATGGTGAACTCGTCGTCGGCAAATACCACGTCCGTTACCTTGGTGCCTTCCCGTATGGTGGCTCCGTGCTCCGCTGCCAGCCAGGCCAGCAGTTGGTCCAGCACGTAGCGGGTGATGCCCAGGCCGCCAATATCCAGCGGGTGGTGCAGCGCCTCGCCCGTGGGCGACGACACGGTGAAGCGCGTCATTTTTGGCAAGTCCATTTCGGCCAGTGGCAGGCCGATGCGGCACAGAAAATCGTAGTTTTCCATGGAGATGTACTCGCCGCACACCCGGTGAAACGGGTACTTCTCCTTCTCAAACAGCACCACTTTTCGCCCCGCCTGTGCCAATTGTAAGGCCAACGTTAGCCCCGCCACGCCTCCGCCAATAATGGCGCAGTCGTAGAGCGCGGTTGGGGTTTCCTGGCTTGCGCTAATGGGGGCGTTGGGTGATGTAGACATGAGTTCTTGAAAAATGAAAGGCCGTCATGCAGAGCGCCGCGAAGCATCTCGCGTGAGGTAACAACCGATGAGTAGTGACTGCGGGCGAGATGCTTCGCGGCGCTCTGCATGACTGCTTACAGTGTGTCTCCTTGATGAACACTCAAGCCAGTTTCGGCTTGCGCAGTACGCGGGCAGCGAAGAGCACGCTGGCGGCCAGCAGGCTGGTGTAGGCGGTGGCCTTCAACCATTGGGGCACCAGCATGCCGTTTTCCTTGATAATGGCGGTGGCAGCGGTTTCGTCTTTGTCGGCTATTTTTTGGTTGATGGTTTCGTAGCCTTGGGCCACGTACGCCACGGCGCCGGCCAACGGCAGCAGGGCCACGTACGCGGCTTTGGGCAGCTTTTCGGCCTTGAACAGGTAGGCGAAGCTGCCCAGCGCCAGCAGCCCCGCGCCGCTGGTCAGGGCCTGGGCCACGCGCATGCTGCGGTGCAAACCCAGCGCCACAATGGCCGTGTTGAGGCCGGCAGCCTGGTCTTCGGTAAAGTCTTCGGCGTTGTTGAGCATCAGCACACCCACCTGAAGCAGGCCGTAGGCAGCGGCCAGCGTGAGCACGGCCGGCTTGGGGAAGCGCGTCACCAAGCTGCCGGTATAGGCCATCGGCCCGAAGAAGATGACGGCCCACAGCGCCGCCAGCTGCCACAGCCCGCGCGACTTAAAGTGGATGGGCCGCCACGAATACTGGAAGCCCAGCGCCCAGCCAATGACGGTGAGCGGCACAAACTGCCAGCGCCCGGTGTGCCGCGTCAGCCACACGCTGATGAGCACCGTGCCGGCCACCGAAGCGCGCATCTGCCAGCGCACGCCCATGTCGCCCAGCTCAAAAACGGCGTTCGACAAGTGGCTTTTGTACACGGCGTCCACGCGGCGGTCGGCGTAGGCGTTCACCATGTCGCCGAAGTTGAAGAGCAGGTAGATGCCCGCCAAGCCCACGTACAGCTCCGGCGTTTTCAGGAAGCGAAAATCCTCGGCGCTGAGCAGAATCGGAATGAGGAAAATCGGAATCTCGGCAATCAAAAACTCGGTGCGGCGCAGCGTCTTGCTGTTCTTGAGAAACTGGGCCAGGCTGCCCTGCGCCGGCCGCGCCAGCAGGTTGATGCGCTGGATGTGGCGCTCGTTGGGGTTGAGAAACGCGTCGCGGCCGTGCAGCAGCACATGGTTGTCGGCCAGCACAATGTCGTTGTCTTGCCAGGTGTGGATGTAGAACACCTCCGGCGCGTACAGCGCGGTTTGCAGCTCGGCAATCAGGTCGGCTTGCTCGGCGGGGCTGGCGTCGAGCACTTCCACGCTCACGGGGTTGAGGTCGTGCACCGGCTCGGCGAAGCGCAGGGTGGCCTCGCCCGTGACGGGGTGGGCTTGCGTGAGGCGCTGGGTGAGGGTGCCGCCGTAGTGCACAATCTTCTCGGTGCGGTAGCGTAGCGTGGCTGTTGCCCAGCGGGCGCGTTGCGCGGCGGTGGCGCGGGCCAGGGCCCGGCCGGTGTCGGCGAAGGTGGTGCCGCCGCGGTCTTCGGCGCGGGGCGCTTTCACGCACTGAAAGAAAATAAGGTAGGGGATGCGCCCGATAAAAGCGCCGTCCCAGTGCAGCGGCACGGCGCTGGGCGTGTACAGGTAGTTTTTGGCGTCGGGCTTCACCTTCAACTCGTTGATGGCGCCAAAGAGCCACTGCAGCGGCTCGCCCAGCTGCTGGGCGTAGAGCGCAAACTGCGT
>DASVTG010000386.1:0-3138 GCA_036387695.1 Hymenobacter sp.
GAATTTAAAGAGCTAATAGCTATCAGCCAATGGCTTCCTTCTTAATAGCTGTCGTCGCTGCGGTTGGGGTCGAAGGCGGGGCGGTCGAACTCGCGGCGCGGCTGGTCGCGGTCGTCGTACTCGCGAGGACGGTCCAGCTCGGCTACTTCTTCGGGCGTTAGCAATTCTTCGCGCACGTAGTCCACGGCATCCTGCAGGGCATCCACGAACTTGAGGAAATCCTCTTTGTAAAGGAAGATTTTATGCTTTTCGTAACTCACCGAGTCGTCGCCGTTCTGGCGGCGCTTGCTTTCGGTGATGGTCAGGTAGTAATCCTGGCCGCGGGTGGCTTTCACGTCGAAGAAATACGTGCGCTTGCCGGCTTTAATGCGTTGGGAATAAATTTCTTCCTGGTCGTGACGGTCGTCCACAGGGATGGGTTGGGGGTATGGGTGGGAAATAAAAAGGGTCGTTTGAATGAGGCGCCTAACTTACGAAAAGCCGGGCAAAGATAAACGCCGCGGCTAGCGTTGGCGTTAAGGAATCACCTTGTACCCCCAAGCCCGTCATGTCGGGCGCAGCCGAGACAGCTCGCGTGCTGTCCAGTAAGTAAACCCATCGATTGACTTACTACCCCGAGCAAAATGTCTCGGCTGCGCCCGACATGACGTTCTTTATCCTTCCATTTGCCCAAACGCGCTGCTCCTTCCCACCATGCCCATTGACCTCGCCGCGATTCGCTCTTTCGAAAACCTCGAATTCCTGGCCCGCCAGCTCGTGGATGGCTTCATCACCGGCTTGCACCAGTCGCCCTACCACGGGTTTTCGGTCGAGTTCTCGGAGCACCGCCTCTACAACCCCGGCGAAAGCACGCGCCACATCGACTGGAAGGTTTTTGCCCGCACCGACAAGCTGTTCGTGAAGCGCTACGAGGAGGAAACCAACCTGCGCGCCCACATCCTGCTCGACGTGAGCCCCAGCATGTACTACCCCGCGCCGGGCTATGATAAGCTCAAGTTCAGCATCTTGGCAGCCGCCGCGCTCACCACCCTGCTCACCCGGCAGCGCGACGCCGTGGGCCTGGTCACCTTCGCCGAAACCGTGGAGCTGCAAACGCCGGTGCGCTCCACCAGCACCCACCGCCACACCCTGCTGCTGGCCCTGCAACAGCTGCTGGAGCGCCCGCCCGCGCCCAAAGCCGGGCGCGGTACCGACGTGGCCGGCACCATCCACGCCATCGCCCAGCAGATTCCGAAACGCTCGCTCGTCATCGTTTTCAGCGACATGCTGGGCCGGAGCCCCGCCGAGCAAGAGGCGGCCCTGGCGGCGCTGCAGCACCTCAAGCACCAGCACCACGAAGTATTGCTGTTTCACGTGCTCGACCGCGCCACCGAAGCCAATTTTGACTTCGCCGAGCGGCCCTACATCTTCGAGGACGTGGAAACCGGGCTCGAAATCAAGCTTCAGCCCTCCCAAATAAAGGAGCAGTACCGCGCGGCCATGACGGCTTACGAGCAGGAGCTGGCCCTGCGCTGCGGGCAATTGCGCATCGATTTCGTGCCCGTGGACGTGCGCGAGCCCTTCGAAAAAGTGCTGTACGCCTACCTTGTAAAACGTGGCAAGGTGAAATAGCCGATTTGGGCATTTCATCTGTTTACATTCCTCATCTGCTTTCCTTGCGCCCGTGCGATTCATCGAAATTATTCTCGTCTTCGGAGGCGCTCTGCTCATTTTTGCGCCCATAACGGGCTACATCGCGGCCAGCCACGGCCGTTCGTTTTGGCGGTGGTTTGGGCTGGGCATGGTGCTCCCGTTCGTGTCGATGTTCGTGGCGCTTTTCGTGGCCATGCGCTCCCAGTGGGCCGAGGAAAAAGCCGCCGGTTGCCGGCCCAAGCCGCCGCCCCGGGCGTAGCGCCGCTTGCGCCGGGCAAAGTATCCGGGCACGGCCTTACTTTTGCTGGCGCCCGCTCCCTGGTTGGTTTCATTTTTAACTTCTTACATGACCGCATACACCGTACTCCTCTTCCTGCATTCCTGGTCCCGCTGGCTGGTCATCGTGTTCGGCCTCATTGCCCTCTACCGCGCCTACACGGGCTGGACGGGCCGGCGCCGCTTCGTGGGGGCCGACAACGGCATAGGCGCCAGTTTTGTGGGTTCCATCCACTTGCAGGTGCTCTTGGGGCTGGGCCTGTACTTTGGTTTGAGCCCCTGGGGACTGAACGCCATGAAGCAGGCCGGCGCCATGCAGGACCCCACCAAGCGCTTTTTTGGCGTGGAGCACATTGCCGTGATGCTGCTGGCCGCCGTGCTGGCCCAGGTCGGCCGCAGCTTGTCCAAGAAAGCCACCGACGACACCCTCAAGCACAAGCGGGCATTCATTTATTTTGGCATTGCGCTGCTGCTCGTGCTGCTCATGATTCCGTGGGGTATTTGGAATCCGGCCCGGCCAGCATTTCGTTATTAAGATTTTCAGGATTAAGTTTGAACCGCTACGTACTACACGCAGCTTTCCGCTATTTTGCTAGATTATCCATTGCTATTCCGCCCGTGTCCACTGCGCCGAAACGTTCCTATTCAGTAGAGGACTTCTCTGAATTAATAAATACCCGTCTTCAAGTAATTGAAAGGCAGAAAGAAGCTCAGCAGCGCTACGGCAGCCTGCTGGCCGTGCTGCGGCAGCAGGTAGACTCTTACCGCCAGCGGCATCCGCGGAAATAAATACGCATAGCATCTGCTTCAAATACAACAAGGCCCGCTGGAAGCAATTCCAGCGGGCCTTGTTGTATCTCTCGTTCCCTGAAGTAGACTATTAGCGCGCGGGCAACTTGTGAGGGTTGCTCACGTGCATATAAGGGCAAAGCCGCTATTGGAGTACCCTCCAAACCAAGGATTTTGCCTATACTTCGGCCCAACTCCTCACTAAACGAACGTCATGGGCTTTTTCTCAGCATTACTCGGCAACGCCGGAGTTGTCCAACCTGCCGAACTGAATAGCGAATACGGCCTGCTCCTGGCAGAAGGCGAAGTCATTGAAATAGGTTTTAAGCTGGTTCGAGACGTGTTCATTTTCACCAGTAAGCGACTGATTTTGGTGGAAAATCAAGGCCTCACTGGCAAGAAAACCGACTACCTGTCCGTTGCCTACAAGAGTATTTCCCG
>DASVTG010000387.1:0-2508 GCA_036387695.1 Hymenobacter sp.
CCCGCTACAGCTTACTCGCCCCAGGGGTACAGTTCCGGTGGCCCTTTCTCGGCCGGGTGAATGGCTAAGGGGTGAAGGGCCTGGGTGTGGTTCAGAAACAGAAACGCGTCGTAGCGGTCGGGGATGAGCGAGGGCACGTAGTTCCCGAATTGCTCGAATTGCGGCCGGTACACCACCCCAATGGCCCGGTGCGGCACCGATTGCCGCAGCCTAGCATCACCCCGGATTTCGGCTGATAGCAGCAAAGCGTTTTCGCCCTCAAGCTGGCCGTGCAGCTGTGCCTCCCAGGAGTTGCGCGTTGCGGCGGGCACGGTAATTTTCTCAAGCGGGGCGCCCCATTCCTTGCCCGCGATGACGCTGCCCTGGTACGAACCGAAACCGACGCTGAACACCTGCTCCCGGCCCAGCTGCTCGCGGGCCAGCTGCCCGAGGTTCGTCATGTCTTCGCGGCGCATGTCGGTGTAGCGGGCGTCGCCGATGTGCGTGTTGTGGGCCCAAACGATGGCTTTGCTATCGGGGCTGTGCAAGTCGAGCAGGCGGGTGAGGGTTTCCATCATGTGCTCGTCGCGCACGTTCCAGGAGGCCCCGCCGCCGCGCAGCATGGCTTTGTAGTACCGCTCGGCATTCACGGCCACCAGGGCGTTTTGCTCGGCGCCGAAGGCTTCTTCCTGCTCCGGCAGGTTGGCCGGCCGGCGTTCAATGGTCTGGCGGCGCAGGGCGCGCAGCACGTCGGTTACTTCGTCCTGGCAGTCTTCCGACACAAACGCCACGGCGCGGGCGTACTCCTGCGGGTCGGTGCTGTAGGGCTCGAAACAGCGGAAGGCCTGGCGGGCCGCGCTCACGGCGCCATCGCCCTGCTGCTCCACGTAGTGCAGCACGGCTTGTAAGGATTCCCACAGGCTGTACACGTCCAAGCCGTAAAAGCCCACGCGCTGGTTGGCAGGCTGCTTGCGGTTGTGCTGGTGCAGCCAGTCCACCAGGGCCGCAATTTCCCAGTTGCCCCACATCCAGGTAGGCCAGCGGTCGAAGGTTTGCAGGAGCTGAGCGGCGGAGCCATACGTCACTTCGTCCTGCTTGATGGCGGCATTCACCGCGAAGCAGTCGGGCCAGTCGCCTTCCACGGCAATGAATTGGAAGCCTTTTTCCTGAATGAGCCGCTTGCTCAGGGCCGCGCGCCAGGTGTAGTATTCGTGGGTGCCGTGCGAGGCTTCGCCCAGCAGCACCACGCGGGCATCGCCGACGGCGGCCAGCACCGGCTCCAGGTCGGCCGAGGTGCGGAGAGGGTGGGTGGGAAGTTGCGTCTTCACAGTTCTGTTTGGCTAGGGTAGAAACAAGAAAGCACGCTCTGGCTGAAGCCAAAGCGCGCTTTTGTCGATTTAATGGGTATTATGAAAGAGCTTACTTGTGGCTCTTATCCAGGTTTTTGCCGAGGTCTTCTACTTTCGTGAAGAACTCCAGGGCATCAGATTCGGCGTAGGTGCCATAAGCCGACGAAATGGTGCCTCTCACGCCGTCGTGGCACTGAAGAGCGTACAGAATAGCCATATCATCAGGGTTGCTTTCTCCCTCGAAGCGATAAAAGTCTACAATCGTAACCTCCTCCGGACCATACGTTTTGTTCGGGTTGGTGAAGGTGTGCAAGCGGCCGTTTGTAACAGTGAAGTTTTCGGTGAATCCGTCTTTGCTCAACTTGTTTTCTACGTTCACCATGGAACGTTCTTCTTCTTTTTCCTGCATGATCAAGGGGATTTCGGTTGGAGAGCAAGCTGCACTGTAGGGCTGTAAAAACAAGCCCCCGTATCCGCTATACGCAGCGGATACGGGGGCAGGTTGTCTTAATTTCTAAAGCCGGCGCTAGCTGGCGCTGGTCTGGGTAGCGGCCTTCTCAATCGTGCGCTGAAGCCGGTCGACATCGATAGTGCCGCACGCCCCACCGCATCCCTTAGGACAGCCACCTTCTCCTTTTGCAAAAAAGGATTGCCAGAAGCGCCGTCCTACGTAGAAGATCGCCGCGGCAAATAAAAGTCCGATGATGAAGTATTGCAGAAGCATGATGCAGACAAAACTACGGGATGCTGGAAAAAGTTTACAGTTAAGCCGCAGTAAGAAAGCGCCAGGGCGCATTCGTCGTCGAGCAACGAAGTACCAAGAACCTAGGTTTCCTAACCAGCTTAGCCCTGGCCGAAAATGCACTTTCATTTCGAGCGGAGCGAGGAATCTGGGGCCCATTTAGCGCCGTCCCCTCAGATTTCTCGCTCCGCTCGGAATGACAGCTCCGCCCTGGTTGACTCATACTAGCGCCACGGCAGGAACACGCCAGGGCGCATTCCTGCCGTAGCACTGACCTAGGTCCAGGACTTGCGAATAATGTCCTGCATGGCCTGATGGATCTTCCCGTTGCTGGCCACTACTTCGCGGCCAAAGATGGGGTCGCCATCTTTGAGGAACTGCGTAACGTGACCGCCGGCTTCGCGCACCAACAGGATGCCGGCGGCCACGTCGTAGGAG
>DASVTG010000388.1:0-8178 GCA_036387695.1 Hymenobacter sp.
CCTGCGCTTCGGCCCGAGAATATGTGGCTCCTGGGCCATACTGCTACTGGCGGCCACTTCTCTCAGCGCCCAACCGGGCACGAAGCCTACAGTACCCGCCACCCCAAGTGCCCCGGCCGCTGGTTCCGATACCGCGCACCTTGTTCCGCAACGCACGCGGAGCGGGGTGCGCTTTGTTTTTCACGAGCGCGGCACGGGGCCACTGGCTCAGCCCAGCAGCCGGGTAGCCGTGCGCTACACCGGCTTCCTGCCCGATGGCCACGTTTTCGATGCTTCCGCGGCGGCGGGCGGGCCACTGCGGTTTCGGGTCGGGCGCGGCGAGGTCATTCCGGGCTGGGATGAGCTGCTGCTACTGGTGCCGGCCGGCTCCCGCGTGCGGGTATGGGTGCCGGCGGCCCTGGCCTACGGCGCAACCGGCGTGCGCAGTCCTGATGACGAAACGGCTTTCCTGATTCCGCCCAACACCGTCTTGGTATTCGAACTGCACATCATCAGCGTACGCTGAAAACCAACCCCATCCTGTTGAATCGCGAAGCTAGCGGTTCTTCAGCATCAGCTTTCAACCCCACCATGAAGCATGTTTTTATTGCAGCCTTTGCGCTGTTTGTTTCTCTTTCCAATGCGCGGGCACAAGCGCCCATATCGGCGTTTTCTCGTTTGCCTACCGGCACCGAGTACCGCCTGTTTCGCAAGGATGCGGCGGGCCGCTACCAGCCGCGCGCCCTGGCTCCCACCGATGCGCCCTATTCCAGCCGGGCCGGGCAATTGCTGCTGGTGTTCATGGAATTCCGCACCGGCCGCGATTCGGTGGTAATGAACTCGCGGCAGATGCAGCCCACGCCGCAGCCCGTGCCGCTCCCCGAGCGGGCCGACCCCGGAGGGCTCGAAGAAGCCTTGGGCCTGTTGCTGCCCGGTGACAGCGCCGTGTTTCGCTTCCAGGCCGACTCCGTGTTCAAAAAGACGTTCCGCCAGCCCGTGCCTCCCTTCATGAAAAAGAGTGGCAACACGCTGGTGGTGCTGGCCAGCGCCCGCGAGCTGCTCACCGTGGCCGAGCTAACGGCCCGCCGCGACAAAGAGCAGGCCGACAACGCCAAAAAAGGCCAAGCCCTGGCCGCAGCCCAAACTACCAAAGACGTGGCTCAAATTCAGGCGTATTTGAAGAAGAACAAGCTGGTGGCCAAAAAGACGACGGGCGGCACCTATTACGTGGTGACGCGCCCCGGCAAGGGCCTGCCGCCCAAAAACGGCCAAACCGTGCGGGTGCTCTATCGCGGCACCATTCTGGCCACGGGCAAGGAGTTCGATTCCTCGGCCAAGCACGGCAACGAGCCCATTGCCTTCCCGCTGGGCCAGGGCCGGGTTATCAAGGGCTGGGACCAAGGCATTGCCATGCTCACCAAGGGCAGCAAGGGCGTGCTGCTCATTCCGTCGGGCCTGGCGTACGGGCCTCGCGCCATGGGCACGGATATTCCGGCTAATTCGGTGCTTCGCTTTGAAGTAGAGTTGGTTGATTTCGAGTAGTCATTTTCACAGAAAAGCCCCGTTGCGCAGCCAATTGTGGCCGGGCGACGGGGCTTTTCTGTGCCGTTTATTTTATTCAGCCAGCACCTGCGACAGAATTTCCAACGAACGAATGTCGCCCATCTGCTCCACGTGCAGCTGGTAGTAGCGAATGAGCACGTTTAGCAGCTCGTAGCGCACCCGCCCGTTGGGAATGGTGCTGGTGGCCGGGTCGCGCAACAGTTCGTCCAGGTAGGTGTCGAATTCGCGCAGGCGCAGGGTGGCCGGGCCGGTGGCGCCTTTGGTGGTCGCCGCGTGGCCGGCCATCATCACTTGGTCGGTCAGTTCGCCGCCCGAACTCACCCCAAAGCCCAGGTACGTGGCCAGCTCCAATAAAAAAACCAGGGCAAAGTTTTCGGTGCCCGTGGTTTGCCGGTCGAAGTTCAGTATGGAATCGTGCAAAAATTGAAAAAGGGGTTCGTTCTGCTCTTCTTCGCGCACGGCCCTTCCCACCACTTCCGACAAAAACAGCACCACGCTGCTTTTTTGCACCTCGTACGGGAGCGAGACGAACGGCTCGGAGCAGCGGAATTCCGACAAGCGGGTGAGGCCGCCGCTGCCGCGCGCCACGTAGGCCACCAACTCCAGCAGCGTGAAGGGCTGAAACAGCGCGATGCGGCCCGGCGGCTTGGCTTTGCGCACGCCGTTTACCACGTAGCTCTGCACGCCCAGCCGCTCGGTGTACACGCGGGCAATGATGCTCGTTTCGCGGTATTTCAGGTAACTGAGGACGATGCCTCGGGTTTTTATCAGCATTTTTTTAAAAGAGGGAAGAAACAAGGCACTAGGAACTGTTGAACGGCATACTTGCCAATTCCTATTCCTTATGCCTCATTCTTTACTTGCTAAGCACCGCCACCTTGCTCACGCAGCCGTTTTTGCCGTCGGCGTCGGTCGACAATACGAGGTAAATGCCCGAGCGGACGCGTTGGCCGTTGGGGTTGGCCATGTTCCAGGTGACGGTGCCGCCGTTGGCCGTGGTGGCGTACACAAGGTGCCCGGCCACGTCGGTAATTTTCACCACCGCGTTGTTGGCGAGCCCGGAGATGCCCACGGTGCCGGCAAAATCGGGCCGCACGGGGTTCGGAAACACGGCCGCGCACTTCGGCGTGCCTTCCGTGATGGTCGCCGCGCCGCGGTAGGTGACCACGCCGGCGTCGGTGGCCACCCACACTTCGCCGGTTTTGTCGTTCACTTTCACGTCCACGATGCGATTGGAGGGCAACGGGCTGTTGGCGGTGGTGAAGTGCAGCAAGGCTTCGTCGGCGTCGGGGCTGAAGAGCCACAGGCCGTTGTCGGTGCCGAACCACTTCCGGTCGCCGCCGTCCACGGCCAGCGTCCGCACGGCGTCGCTAAATAGCACGGGAAAGTCGGCGCCTTCGCCGCGCCGCACGTAGGGCAGGGTGAAGGCGGTACCGGGCTCAAACGGACCGTTGGGGTCATTAAACACGGCCACGCCTTTGATGGTGGCCGCCCAAATGTACCCGCGCCGGTCTTTGGCCAATTCGTAAATCTGGTTGTCTGGCAAGCCAGCCGACACGTTAAACAAGCGCGGAGGATGCGCCGCACTGGGGTCCACCGCAAAAAGACCAATGGCCGAACCTCCAACGCTGGTGCCGTCCGTTTTGCGCGACACCGAGACCCAGGCATACCCGTTGTCATCCAGGGCAATGCGTTCGAGGACTTCCAGGCCCGACACCCACGGGATGGTTTTCCACGTGGTGGCAACGGGGTCGAAGATGAAAAGGCCCGAAACGCTGGAGCGGAGGTGCCGATTTATAACCCACACGCTGCCTGCCGCGTCGGTGGCCAGGTCGGTTATCTCTACTCGGTTTTTATCACCAAAAGTGCCTATTAGCGGGCTACCCGGCGTACCCTCGCCAAAACGCCGGTACTGCCCCGGCCCTTTCCATTCCAGCAAGCCGCCGCCGTTGGCCCCCACGTACAAAGTGCCGTCGGGGGTGCGCGTGCCGCGCGAAGGGCTAACAATGTCCGGAAAGCTAGTACCGCCCGGCAAGGCCGACGGCGTAAAATTCGTCCATTGCCCATTGGCGAATTCATAGAAACCCGCCCGGCGCCCGTTGGGAAGGTACCGCTCCGAGTAGCCACCGGTGAAAATGTCGACCGTATTGGTCCGCGCATCGGCCAGTATGCTGAATGCCAAGCTGCTTTCGGGGCCGTTGGCCGCAAACACGTCGTTCGCCATCCCCAGGCGCACCCGCTTTAGCCCGGTCTGGTAGTTGGCCACGTAGTAGCTGCCATCGCGTGCGCGCACGGCGTCTTGAATGTTGTCGCCGGGCGTGGCCGGCACCACGCTGGTTATCAGCCCTGCGCGGTCGATGCGGCGCACGCCTGCGCCGTCGTCAATGATAAACACGCCAATGTTGCTGGCGCGGAGGTTGCGAAATTGCCCGGTCCCGGTTCCGCTTTGGGGCACCTCCTGCCAAGTGGCGGGGTTGCCCGGCACGAACTTGAACACCGAGGAAGTGCTGCCTTGCACGGCCGCGTACACTTCTCCGCCGTAGGCGGTGACAAATGAATAGGTACGCTGTCCGGAAACGGCGCCGGCCGTGGGGCGGTACAGCGTCCAGTTGCGGTAGTCCAGCAAGTTGCTGGCAATGGGCCCGCGCAACAGCCCCGCCGACGAGGCCACCACCACGAAGCCGTTGGCGGACACGGCGTCGTACACCGCCACGGCGGCGCCCCCCGGACCGATGTTGCTGTAAGTATCGCTGATTTCCAGCTTCACCAAATCAATCACCACGACCCCAAAGCTCGTCGAGACGTAGGCCTTGCCTTCGCTGACGGACGCGTGGTAGACTTCGCGCGCGCCCTGGATGGGCTTTCGGAGCACGTCGTTCAGGTTTCGAACGCGGCCGTTGGGCTGCAACACGTCGATGTTGGTGTTCCTGTAAACCACCACCGTCTGCCGGGTCACCGAGTCGTAGGCCAGGGCCGCGACGCCCGCATCGTTCAGGCCATCGCGGCGCGAAAGCACCTGGGTAGTGTTGAGCTTTTTGTCGAGGAAATAAAAGGCGTTTTCCGTGGCCACATACACCCGGTCGCCCGCGTCGGCGAGGCGCAAGGGGTGATTGGTGGGCAAGTGCAGCTGCCAGTCGCCGTACCCCGCCGTGCTTTGGGCCTGCGCCGTTTCAACCAACAAAAGCAGCCCGGCTAACCCAAGCAAAAAACGGAAGAAGTGGGACATACGCTCTCAGCAAATACACAAATTTGAAGACAAAAAAGCACCGGGGTTGCTATGCCAACGCCACACCCAGTGGTTTAGTGCGCCGCTGCTGAGCGGGCTTCCGGGGACGGGGCTTTGGCCTGCATGCCTTCCAGGAAACACGGCCGGCACCGGGCTTCGTACGAGTCCGTTTCGCCGAGCAGCACTTGGCTGGCGCTGACCGCAATGCGGTAAGAATAAGAGGCTATTTCGCCGCAGCACACGCACACGGCGTGCACCTTGGTCACGTACTCGGCCGTGGCCAGCAGCGCCGGCATGGGGCCAAATGGGCGGCCCAGGTAGTCCATGTCCAGCCCGGCCACGATGACGCGCGTGCCGTTGTTGGCCAACTGCTGGCACACGTCGACCAAGGAATCGTCGAAAAACTGGCCTTCGTCAATCCCCACCACGTCGGAGCCCGCCGCCAGCAGCAGGATTTCGGAAGGTATGGCCACCGGGGTCGAGCGAATACGGGCCGCGTTGTGGCTCACCACGTCTTCGATGTCGTAGCGGGTATCGAGGGAAGGCTTGAAGATTTCAACCTGCTGCCGGGCAATGCGGGCGCGGGTGAGGCGGCGAATCAACTCTTCGGTGTTGCCCGAAAACATGGAGCCGCACACCACTTCAAGCCAGCCCCGGCGCGGGGCGTTGTGGCGGTTGCCGACGCGGGGTTCAATAAACAAGGGACAGGCGTGCTTGGAGGGTTTAGAATCCTAAAGTTAGGAACGAACCGCTGAGCGCAGCCCCCCGCCGAAGCGCCTTTTCCGCAAACTAGCTGAGGCCCTGTTGGTCGGCTTAATTCGAGTCAGCCGGTCAATATTTCCAAGCAGTACGCGTTTAGCCCGCGCGGTACCGCACGTGTGGCAGCATGGTGGCCTCGGGTACCCGCCCCACCACTTCGCCGGCCAGCAGCCGGGTTTGGCAGGTAAGCCGTTCGCTCGGCAATAGGCGCCCCGCAGTGGCGTAGCGCAGTTCGGCCACGGAAAGCGGGCTGAGGTTTTCCGAGCCGGCGCGCACCTGCAAGCGGCAGGTGGTGCACCGCCCCTTGGCCCCGCAAGCGTGCATCCAGTCGTGGCCCGCCGCTTGAATTGCGGCCAGTAGCGTTACGCCCTCGGGCACCTCAATGGCTGCTGCGGGCAAGTTCTCAATCGTCAACAGGGCCATTTATGCCTAACTTCGGCCACCGAAACCCGGCCTTTTTATGAACGACAAATATAGCCTCGCCAAGTGCGCGCAGTACGGTCGCCGCTTGGCCGCCCGGCTTTGCGACCAGCATTTCGGCTCCCAGCCAACCGCCAAGCTCGACGGACCAGCAGTGCTTAAATTCACCCCAGTGCGCCAGCTCAACCTGCTGGTGATACGCCAGCTGCTGGGCCAATGGCAAGCCGAAACCGCTCGCCTGCGCAGTCCTTATTTTGATTTTGAAGCCGAGCCCGTGCAAGTGGCCCTCACCCAGTTCATGAATGTGTTATCGCGCCACATTAGCCTGAACCGCACCACTTTCGAGCCCTTGCTGGCCCAAGCCGCCGCCGATACCCTCGGCATTGTGGCCGACCCCGCCGGCAGCTTCGAGCGCTTGCTTTTGGGCAATGCGGAAGCCCCCTCGTTGGCAGGCCTGCGCGACAATCTGCGCTATCTGGACATTGACAAAGCATTTTACCAAGGTTTCGTGGACAGCCTGCCCGCCAGCAGCGAGTTAAGCCGGGATTTTGTCTCGCACCGGTTCGAGCTTTATCACGCGGCCAACTACAAGGGCCATCAAACCATGCAGCGCCTGGTGGAAGAGCTTAGCGCCCTGCTCCCCCTCACCACCGCCGACCTGCTGGAGGACGGCCCTGTTTCGGGGGCCCAACCCACGCCTCCTGTTCAGGAAGCGACTCCTCCCTCCCCTGCTGCGGCTCCTGCCCCCAACCAGGAACCAGTACCAGTTGCCGTGCCAACGTTTGTAGCCCCGCCACAACCCGTCGTGCCCGCCGCAGTTGCGCCCCAAGCGGCTCCGGCTTCGCCTGCACGGCCCTTGCCAAACACAGAGCCCGCCACCGTGCCCCTGCACGAAAAGCTGAAAGCTGGCCAGCCCGCTGCCCCGCTGCTTGCGGAAACCTTGCGCGCTATCGTCGCACCTGCCGAACGCCCGGGCCCCAAGGTTGAAACTTTGCGTGAAGCCATTTCTATCAACCAGCGCTTTAGTTTCATCAACGAGCTGTTCAGCGGCGAAAACATGGACTATCACGCCGCCATTCAGCACCTTGACTCTTTGCCAACTGCTGACCGGGCTCGCGCCTATGTTACCGACGACCTGTCGCAACGCTACAACTGGAGCCGCAAAGAGGAGCACGTCAACAAGCTACTGAAGCTCATCGAGCGCAAGTTTGTTTAGCCCAGTGCCTTCGTCGAAGCGCCCTGTGTTGGGCCCTGGGTTGCGCCGCTGGCTGCTGCCGTGGTTGCTGGCCTTGGCCGCCTTGGCCAACTTGGCTTACCCAATGTATGTGCACTTCGATTTTTCGCATTCGCCTGACACGCGCAGCTACCTACGCATGGCCGCGGGCCGCTTCGACAGCGTCCGGGTGACGCACCGTTATCGGGTGCTGGTGCCGGCCGCAGCCGCGGTTGTGGCCGAGCCCCTTGCCCGAGTCTATGGGCACATGTGGCCTCAGCGTCCCACCGGGCAATGGCCCCTGCGCTTCGCTTTTTACCTCGTGAATTGCGCACTGCTGGCCGCCGCCGGCGCCTGCTGGTTCAATGCCGCCCGCCTCGCTGGGGCAACCCCTCAGGCTGCGGCAGTGGCTTTGCTGGCCTTGCTCACCAGCCGTTGGGCAGTCTACGCCGCTGGCCTCCCGCTCACCGACAGCTTGTATTTATTGGTTTTCGCGCTGGCATACTACGGGGCCAAGCGAGGCGCCCAAGGCACGTGGGCATTGCTTGTTGCCTTGGTGGTCGGTCCCTTGGCCAAGGAATCCTTTTTCCTTTTGCTGCCGTGGCTGCTTTGGTTTGGTCGCCACACCTTGGCTTGGCCCAAGCAACTTTTAGCCCTGACGACTGGCGTAATAGCATTACTAGCCACGCATTACGCCATCGATAACTATTTAGGCGCACCACCCATTCAGTCAGTAAAAAACGCCTGGGAACACCTGAATAACATCACCTATTCCCTCCACCGCGCTGCATCACCAAAGGGCGTGGGGGAAGTGCTGAGCATTTTCGGGCTGTTCACCATCATGGTGCCCGTCGCATTTTGGCTAGAAAGAACCAGTAAGCCAGTATCTCCTTCCTTTCACTCTTCATTGGGTTGGCTAGAGGTGAGCTTTTTCGCGGTTGTTGCGCTGCACATGCTGCTCTCCGGCGACTTGGGCCGCATGGGCTATTTGGGGGCACCCGTATTCTGCTCTGCCTTA
>DASVTG010000389.1:0-9364 GCA_036387695.1 Hymenobacter sp.
ATGCGTTGAATCATGCCTGTAAAGGAAACGGGCTACTGCTGACGCGCATCATCGGGGACGGGTCCACTATTATTTCCAAACGCGCTGCCAATTCCGATGAAGAAAGAATGCCGTCACTGCTTCGTGCCAACCCGATACACCCATATTTGTACTCACTCTGCGCTTTTATTACTCATTTAATGCTTTTTGATACATACTACCAAACGCAACCCCCACATTATCAGGCGCGCACCGAATGGCGGCATCGGCCCGCAACTGAATGGGATTAAAGTTGACGCTTTTTGCAAGCACCGCCGTGAGGGCCGCCTCCAAGGCGGCTTCGTCGTCGGGCTCGACCAATAGGCCGAATGCATTTTCGGGCTGAAATAACTCGGGTACGCCGCCGGTGCGGGTGGCCACCACCGGGCAGCCGCAGGCGCGGGCTTCCAGCAGCACGCAGCCGAAGGTTTCGGCGCGGCTGAAGGAGACCAGCGCCGTGGCGCGAGCCATTTCCGCGGCTACCATTTCGTGCGGCAGTTTGCCAAGGAAAGTGACGGTGCCATTGGCCAGCAGGCCCAATTTGGCTGCGTATTCCTTCAAGAACTCCTCATCGGGGCCGTAGCCGGCAATGCGCAGCCGCACGCCGGGCCACGCTGCCCGCAGCCGGGCCACCACGCGCAGCACCCCGGAAATGTTCTTCACCTGGTCCGCAAACGCCGAAACGTGCAGCAGCACGGGCCCGGCCGCAGCAGCAGATTCTTTTTCAGCCGGATGAAACAAGCTCGTGTCCACCACGTTGGCGATGACCACTGGGTTGGCATTCACGAAACCCAGCCCGGCCATGGCATCGCGCAACCCGCCCGATACCGTGTGCAGCGCCGCCGCCCGCCGCACCACCGCCCGCGTGAGCACCCGGCGCAGCCGCGAAATGCCGCCGGAGCGCAAGGGCAGGTACAAGGTCCAATGCTCGGTGATGACGAAGGGAATGCTCCGCACCGCTTGCAGCGCCCAGGCAAACAAGCCCGTGCGGAGCAACACGTGCACGTGCACCAGGTCGGGCCGCTGGCCCCAGTGCCGCCGCAGCCGCCGGTAGCCGCGCAGCAAACACCAGAAGTAGAGCAGCAGCTTCAACGGCTTGTCGAGAAAAGGCAGCCCGGTGGGCGCGGCGCGGTAGTAGTAGCGCAGCGTAGGCCAGGGGCCGTCGAGGTCCTCTTCCGCATCAACCAAGCCCGGCAGCGGGCCACGGGCCACGGCCGCAAACAGCACCGCCACCTCGGCACCGCCAAACTCCGCGATGGCCGCCACGTGCCGCCCCACGAAATCGCCGTCCTGGTCGTCGTAGCGGTGCGGGTACCACTTGGGCAGCATCAACACGCGGGGCGTTTTCAATGAGGAAAGAAAAATGAGCGACGAAGAATTCTGCGCAAAGTACGGTTTCAGCCAAGCGGACCTTGGCCATGTCTGCCGGCGGCTCTGTTTTTATGCACGTAAGGTTCTCAGCCAAGGAATTTTGTATCTTCTAATTTCGGCCAAGGAACCAAGGCAACGGGCGGCCCGATAAAGTAACAACCCCGTGAAAGCCAATACCAAAGCGCTGAACGAGGTGGTAAACGGCGGGCGACATGCCCTAGGCTTGCTTGCCGGAATTTGCCTGGGAAGGGGCTGCTCCTAGCTGGCGCTTTATGGATAAATGCGGAGGCACAGGGCACATAATTCTTTACGAGTTGCAGCTTTGCGTCTTTTGTTGGTCGTTTTGCGTGTTAATTACGACCAGGAATGCAAAAAGGCGGCTCTGCAAACAGAGCCGCCCTTCCATCAAAAATACCCGTTTACGGCTGAGCTAATAAGCCGCGTTTTGCGGGTCAAAGTTGGTCCAGCCTTGGGTCCAGTTGTCGGTGCCGTTGAAGGCGCCGCGGTAGGTGCCTTGGGTAAAGAAACTATCCGACGCTTTGCCGGTGAACACCGCGCCAGTCAACAACGACGAACCACTTTGCAGCAGGAAGGCCGGAGCCGTTAGGCTGAAATTGTTAGCATTTAGGCCGAGGGTGCTTAAGCTGGAGCCGGGTACCACCAAGTTGTTCTTGCCCGTTCCGTTGAACCAGGTTTGCACGTCGGCGTCGGAAAAAGCCCCGGTGCCAGTGTTACCCGCTGCGCGCAGCGGCGTGTTGTTGTTGGCTAGTACCACGCCGCGCAGGTCCAGGCCACCCGCCTGCACGTTGGCCCACGTTGAGGTCCCATCGAGGCGCAGTCCTTCGGGCTGGCCCACAAATACCGAGTTATATACGCTCGTGGAAGTATTGCGGCGCAGGTGCAGGGCCGACTGGTACACACCACTGCCCGACTGCTGGGTGGTTACCGGGGCTCCAGCGGTCACGAATACGCTCATGTTGCTAAACACGGGAGCCGTCAGCGGCAGGCCTGCGTTATCGCCAGTGGCCGGCGTGCCGGGGTTGAAGTTGTCCGACTCGAAACTGTTGGAGCCGGATTGGTCGGCGTACTGCGGGTCGCGCAGCGACAGGCCGTACTGGATTTTGCCCACGAAGCCGTAATCGGTGTCGAAGTCGTCGTCCCAGCCGCGGTAAGCAATCAAGTGCTTGGCGTTGACCGTGCCTCCAAACCATTCGTAGGAATCGTCGCCGGAGTAAGATACCTGAATGTAATCGAGCGTGGTGCCCGAGCCCACCCCGTATAAGGTCAAGCCGTTGATTTCGCTGTTAGGGTCTGAATTTAGCGCCACGCCGGCAAATTCGATACGCACATACTTCAGAGTGCCCGAGTTATCGGCGGGGTTAGTGCCGCCAAAAGCGCTGCGAATGCCGCCCTCCGGACCAATACTTGATGGCCGATTCGTAGGTGCCGCGCCCACGAGCACCACGCCGCCCCAATCGCCGTACTTGCGGTTGCCAACAGACTGCGCGGAAGTGAAAATAATCGGATTCGTCTGCGTGCCCTGGGCATCAATTTTCGCCCCGCGCTCAATAATGAGCGTGCCCTTGGTCGTCAGGTCGCCGAAAATTTTGGTGCCCGCCGGAATGGTCAGTATGTTGCCGCTGGTAACGTACACGTTGCCCTGCAACAAGTACTTCTCGTTGGCCCGCAGCGTGCGGCTGGAGCTGATTTCTCCCGAAAGAATCACCCGCCCGGAGGGGTCCGTCGGACCGCTGGGAGTTGAGCCACCGCCCATGTTACCATTAGGTGCATTGTCGTTATTATCCTCGCAGCTGCTGAGGGCGGTGCCCATGGAGAGGAGCGCCAGGAGCAGCAATTTTGGAAAGCGTTTCATAAGAGGGAAGTGGTGGCGATGAAATGAGGGGCTTGGTGAAAAAGTGAGCGGGTGAATGGGCAACGACCAGCTGCGGCCTACCAGCTGTAGGTAACGCCCAGCGTGGTGTAAGAACCGCGGCGAAACTCGCGGACGGACTGGTCGCTGCCGGAGAACTTGAGGTTGCGGTCCGAGTCCTGCACCAGCTTTACGGGCTGGTTGAAGATGTCCTGCCAGGCTGCCCGCAGCTCCCAGCGCTTGGCCAGGCGCTTGGTGGCCACCAAATCAACCACGTTGCGGGGCGCTTCAAACAGGGTGGGGTTGTCTACGTTGCCCACGGCGAAGATGCGGGGACCGGCCACGTTGTAGAGCACGCTGATTTGCGTGCCGGCTTCCTCGTTGGCGTAGTAGGCGCCCAGGTTGATGAGGTAGGGCGACTGGCTTTGCAGGGGACGGGTCTGGGCCTGAATTTCGCGGACGTCGGTTGGGGTAATCTGGCCGCTGTTGTCCGGCACGTTCACCGTTTCGCCGAGGTCCACGCGGCTGTAGATGTAGGAAGCATTGCCCACCAGCGAGAAGCGCTGCAGCCAAGGAGCGTCCGAGAAGGAGCCCAAGGACTTGCGTACTTCCGCCTCCAGGCCGTAGTTGATGGCCGACGACGTGTTCACAAAAGCATAGTTCAGGCTGTTGACGCCCCCGGTGGTGGCCAGCAGGTAGCTTTCGATGGGGTTGTCGAAATGCTTGTAGAAGGCGCCCAGGGTGAACAGTTCGCCGGTTGTCGGGTAGAGTTCCCAGCGCAGGTCCAGATTCTGCACCCGGGCCGTGCGCAGGTCGTAGTTGCCCTGGATGTTAGCGTTCAGGTTGAAGTCGTAAAAGCGGAACGGCGCCAGCTCGCGGAACTCCGGCCGGTTAATGGTGGAGGCGTACGCGGCCCGCACCAGCATCTTGTCGGTCAGGTTGTAGCTCAAGTTCAGGGAGGGCAGCGAGCTCAGCAAGCTGCGGCCGCCCTCCACCGTTTCGCCTGTGAGCAGCTGGCTGCTTACCCGCTGGTCGTTGTACTCCACCCGCACGCCGGCCGTGCCCGTGAACTTGCCCAACGGCACGGTGATGCTGGCATAAGCGGCGGCCAAGTTGTTGTAGGCCGTGTAGGAGTTGCTGGGGTCAATGTTCTCCGCCAGAGTGAAGCGGCCGTTTTCGCCGGTTATGTTATCCCCGCTAAACACCTGGTCCAGGGGCAGGGTGCGGATGCCGCTGGTGTTGCCCACGCCCTGGTAGCCAAAGAAGCGGGCGTTGAAGTCGCGGTCTTTGCGCTCGGCGTACAGGCCGGCTTTCACCCGCAGTCCGCCTTCGCGGTTGGTAGAGTCTTTGGTGATTTGGTGCACCACGTTCAGGGCCACGGTCTCCACCCGCTCGTTGAGCTTGGAAAAGTAGCGGCCCGCGTCGGTCAGGCTGGGCTGGGCCGGCAGGACCACGCCGAACGGGGCTGGGCTGCCATCACCGTTGGTGGCGCCTATCGGTCGGATGTAGCGCACCCGGCGCCAGTCCGGCTCCGTGCGGTAGGTGGAAGAAAAACCGCCCACCCAGTTTACGGTCATCTTGTCGTTGGCCAACTCGTGGTTGCCGATGAGCTGACCTGAGTAGATGCTGCGGCTTTCAAAGCGCTCCGAAAATCCCCGCACGTCGTTGTTACTCTGTGTGATGTCCTGCCCGCTGCGGGCCACCGTCTCGGCGTTGCCCAACTGGTTGAAGAGGTTTTTGAATTCCAGCGTGCTGCGGCTGTTCAGACGTAACCAGAAGTTCTGCACCACGCCCAGGCGCACTTCGTTGCCGTACACCCGGTCGTCGTAGACCGCGGCCAGCTGGTCGCGGTCGTTCCCGTTTTCGTAGAAGGTAAGGCGCGAGTTGTAACCGAGCTGATAGTTGCCGTAGTTGAGGCTAGTTAGCGTTCCGACCGACTTGCCGCCGAGTTCGAAGCGGCGGCCCATATTAAAGGACAGGCGCAGGTCGGGGGCGGCCCGGAGCGTTTTCAAGCCCCAGTTGTTGGGCAGCTGGCGGGCGTATGCCGCCCGCAGCGGGGCCGGGATGTCCGTGGAGAGGGCCGCGGGCCAGTTGTCCGGAATGGTGCGCTTGCCACTGTCAAACCCGAGCCAGTCGTACTTACCGCCCCTGTATTTCTGCACTTCCTGCATCGTCGTGCCGTCGCGGTAGCCGCCTAGGATACTCAAGTTGGTGAAATTCTCTTCCGGAGCGCGCTTGGTGTACACCTTGATGACGCCGCCCGCGAAGTCGCCGGGGAGTTCCGCTGAACCGGACTTGAAAATCAGCATGCGGTCAATAACGCTGCTTGGAATCATGTCGAAGGCGAACGCGCGGGTGTCAACTTCCGAACTCGGCGTCAGCACGTCGTTCAGCATCACCGCGTTGTAGCGCTGGGTGAGGCCGCGCACAAGCACAAAGCGGTTGTCTTGAATGCTGACGCCCGGCACGCGGCGGGCAATCTGGGCCGCGTCTCGGTCCTGGGACTTCACGATTTGCTCGGACGACACCCCGACTGCCACCAGCTGGGCGTTGCGCACCTCGGAAATTACGGCTACCTCGGTGTTGGTGCGGCGCTGGGCCGTGACCACCACCTCTTCCAGGGCCGCGGATGAGCCACTTAGAAAGGTATTGACGACGACAACTTTGCCAACGGCCACTTCCAAGCCGGGCACGTTTTTGTTGGTGTAGCCCACGGAGCTGATGCGCAAGGCGTGCGGGCCCGCCGTCACGCCGGAGATGGAGAAAGCTCCATCCAGGTCCGTGGCCGTGCCGTTGGAGGTGCCTTCCACGCTTACGCTGGCTCCAATAACGGGCTCTTGCGTCTTTTGGTCGCGCACCGTGCCCCGGATGGTTCCGTTCTGGGCTGCGACATCAAAGCTGCTCCAGAAGCCAAGGAACAGACAGAGAGTAATGATTCGAGTGAAAAGTTGCAACATGTTCAGGCAAGGGAAACCTTGATAAAATGCTATGCGAAAAATGGATGGTAAGACGCCCGGGGTCAGCGAGCGGGCTGGAGCAGGGGCAGTTGGGTTAGGTTTGGCAACCGAAGCCAAAAGTGGGTTGGGGTTGCAGCCCAGCATATTCCCCAGAAAAAGGCCAGCGGGCCGAAGGTGTCGGGCTCAGCAAATTGCTTAGTAGCAAAACGGCTACTTTTTGCAAAGCAGCCGGCACGCAAAATTTCTCCGAGGGACGGTTGAAGCAAACAGCCGAAGCGTTGAAAAAAGTCGGGTTGCTTGGAATAACTGGAATAGGGCTCCGATAAGGTGCTGAAGGCCCAGCCAGGCTTAACGAGCAGCTAAAAGCGACATCATCGTCTGCAAACCAGGGGCTTGCAGGCGACAAGACCAAGGGAGCAATTGAATAATTTATCGTAGCCTCCATTCGAAGGACAAAAGTATTTCACCTGTATTACGGCATTGTTTCTTACCAATTGCTAAAGCATTACCGATGGCTTTTTAGCCCTCAATTGGCAAGCTGGCAGCCCCCTTCTTCACCTCGGTGAACCACGTTGGCGCGTTCGATGCCCCCAACGCCACGGCCTTCACCAACTGGCTCACCAACTGAACCCACTGCAACTCGGAGAACGGGAATTCTAGCCCGCTGCCGTTTTAGTTAACCTAGCGCTGTATTTAAAATCAGAGTTGTTTCGCAGCCGTGATATTTTGCGTTGGGTTGGAGCAACGGACACAGAACCCCCTTGCGTCTCGTCGTTGAACGGCGGCTCGGCGCTGTCCCCGGTTTTTTGACCGTTTTCGCTCGTCGCAACATTGTTTCGGACATTTGCCCACCCGGCACAGCCTTGTGCAGGCTGCCTCCTCATTCTATACCCTTTTTGCTCATGCTCATTTCCATGACCGGCTACGGCCAAGCCCACCGCGAAACCGACACGTACACTGCCGCCTTAGAACTCCGTTCCGTCAACTCCAAAAGCCTCGACCTGACGCTGCGACTGCCGCGCTTTCTGATGCCGCACGAGCTGGAAATCCGCAACGCCGTGGCCAAAGCCCTGCTGCGAGGCAAAGTCAACCTCAATTTCGATTTTGTGCGTCCGGCCGCGGCGCGCGCGGCTTCTACGCTCAACAAAGAGGCCCTGGTGGCCGCTTTCAACGACCTGAAGGCCGTGGCGCAAAGCCTGGGTCTGCCCACCGGCGAGGACACGCTGCTGGCCGCTTTGCGCCTGCCCGGCGTCATCCCCAGCGCCGCCGAAGCGCGCGAAGCCGAGCCCGTGGCCGAAGACGTGACCTGGGCCGAGCTCCAGCCCTTGCTCACCGAGGCCCTCGCCGCCATGCAGCAATTCCGAACCGACGAAGGCCGCACCCTCAGCACCGAGATTTTGGGCTACGTGGCCACCATCCGGGAGCAGCTTGCGGCCGTGGAGCAGCACGACCCGGCCCGCATCGAGCACGTGCGGCAGCGCCTGGCCAGCCACTTGGCCGAGCTCACCAGCCACGAACAGTTCAACGCCACCCGCTTCGAGCAGGAGGTGCTCTACTACATCGAGAAGCTGGACATCGCCGAGGAAAAAGTGCGCCTGGCGGCCCACCTCTCCTACTTCGAGCAAGCCGTGCACCAGCCCGACGAAGCCGTGGGCAAAAAGCTCGGGTTTTTGGCCCAGGAAATCGGACGCGAAATCAACACCATCGGTTCCAAAGCCAACGACGCCACCGTGCAACATTTGGTGGTGGGCATGAAAGAGGAGTTAGAAAAGATAAAAGAGCAATTAAATAACATCCTCTAAAAAAATGTCATCCCACCAAAAATGAGGCAAGTAGCTGCACAACCCGGTGAAGGCCCGATTTAGGCAGGCCAATCTCATCAAATTGCATTTTAACATTATTTTTTACAACCAAACATCCTGATAACGCTTTTTGTCAGCATGCTTGAAAGCAAAGCTGGCAGTCTTTTTGTTTAGGTGCAAAATACGTATTTATAGAGAGTTAGCACTTAATTTAAATGCCTGCTAGTTGCCCTTTCAAAATAATTTGCAATATTTGTGAGACAAAAGTTGGAAACCTCGTTATTGTATCTAACTTGGGTGTCACAACAAGCTCATCGGATTTCTCACCACTTATACCTCTTCAATATGAAATCTACACTTCTACTTTTTATTATGGGACTCTTGCTTACAGCGGCGCGTCCTGCTTCGGAAATTGAATTGGTCAAAAAACGCGTCCTCAGTGAGCGGGTGGAAATCCTGATTCCCAAGGGCTTCGAGGTGATGACCGAGCAGCAGATGGACTTTGCTTACGCCAAAGCCCAGAGCCGCCCGAGCGTGATTTTCACCAACAACAACCTCATCAGCCTCGCCTTCAACTACAGCGACAACGACGCCGACCAGGACATGGTGGACATCTATTCCGCTTCGTTTGGCAAGACCTACCACAAGCAGTACAAAGACGCTACCTGGTTTGGCGACGGCGTGAAAAACATCAACAACCGCAAGGTGGGTTACCTCGAATTCATGAAGCCCGAAATGGGCCACGAGGTGTACACGCTGGTGTTTTTCACCGACGTGGAAGGCAAATTGATGATTTGCACCTTCAACTGCGCCGACCGCCAGAAGCCCGAGTGGGAGCCCATCGCCAAGCAAATCATGCTGTCGCTGAAGGCTAAGGGTTAATCTGTTATACCGACTTCGCTAGCTTTTATTAACTAGCAATTACAGCAACTACTACGCACTATACTATTCGATTTTAGCAAAGCCTCCGCATCGCCTGCGGAGGCTTTTTTATGCCTGCTACTTGGCAGCGCCCATCCCATTGAGGAAGTCGCGCACCAGGCCAAAGGCTCCGGCGAAACCTGCCAGCGACAACGCCGCAGGCCGGTCGTTCACGTCGTGGTAGGCCGTGCTGCCCCCACGGGTGTACAGGAAAAACGCCGGCACGCCCGCCTGTGAAAAGGGAAAATGGTCGGAGTTGGCCGCCGGGCCACGGGCCCCGAGCGCCGGCAAGTAATGGTGAGCCTCGTTGATGGCCGCCAGACGGCGATAAGGCCCTTCCAGCACCCGCCCGTTCACGACGGTGGCGCCCTGCTCGCCGGTGCCCAGCAAGTCGAGGTTGAAGAGAAACTTGATGCGGGCCAGTG
>DASVTG010000390.1:0-10840 GCA_036387695.1 Hymenobacter sp.
GGGACGCGGACCACAAAGTCCGCGCTACATGCTGCTGGAAACTAGGCTACTACTGGGACGTGGGTTTCTATCACCGCGCCCAGCTCCGTGAGCAGGGCAAACAGGCCCACGTAGGTCCGGTTGAGGTAAATGAAGTGCTCAGAGCCGCGCGGCTCGCGTTGTTTGCGCAGCTCGGGGTCGGCCATCAGGTCGTCGCCCAGCGCGTAGAGCGCGGCCATGTACGACGGGTCGCCAAAGTCGAACGTGGCTTGCCGGAAGGGGCGGCCCACCAACTCCAACGAAACCTGCAAGGTGCGCAGGTAGAGCGCGCGCATGGCCGGCGCATCGGTGGCACGGAGCACGCCGCCTTCGGTGAGCAGCGCCGCCAGGCGGGTTTCGTCGGCAATGGTTTCGGGGGCCAGCAGGGCGGTAAACAGCTGGTACACATCCACGGGCACGTCTTTCACGCAGCCGAAATCGAGCACGCCCAGGGTGCCGCCGTTTTCGGCCCGCATGAGGAAATTGCCGGGGTGCGGGTCGGCGTGCAGCTGGTGCAGCGTGTTGAATTGGAACTGGTAGAAGTCCCACAGCGCCTGGCCGATTTGATTGCGCACTTCGGGCGTGGGGTTGGTGGCCAAGAACTCCTTCAGGTGCCGGCCGGGCAGCCAGTCCATGGTGAGGATGCGGGCGGTGGAATATTCCGGGTAGTAAGCGGGAAATTCCAAATAAGCCAAACCCTGGCAGCTGGCCGCAATTTCCTGGCCCCGGCGCAGCTCCAAGCTGTAATCGGTTTCCTCCAACAGGCGGGTTTCCACTTCCTCCAGGTAAGGGCGCACCTGCGCCTCGTTCAGCCCCATGATGCGCAGGGCAATGGGCTTCACGAGGTTGATGTCGGATTTGATGCTAGCGGCCACGCCGGGGTATTGCACCTTCACGGCCAAGGCTTTGGCATCCTTGCGGGCAAAATGCACCTGCCCGATGCTGGCCGCCTGGCGGGCTTCGGGCTCAAACTCATCAAAAAGCTGAAAGGGCGACTTGCCGAAAGCATCGCGGAAGGCCTTCACCACCAGCGGGCCCGAGAGCGGGGGCGTGGAGTATTGCGCCTTGGCAAACTGCTCGGCGTAGGCTGCCGGCAGCATGTTCTTTTCCATGGCCAGCATCTGAGCCACTTTCAGCACCGAGCCTTTCATCTCGCTCAGCGTGCCGTACAGCTCGGCGGCGTTGGCCGCGTGCAGGTCCTCGGTGGTCGACTCGGCGCCCACCGCCTTTTTGGCGTAGTGCTTGATGTAGTTGGTGCCCACGTTGAAGCCGGTTTTGGCGAAGCGGGCCGCCCGGGCCACCTTGGTGGTCGGGAGGGAAGTTTGGGGTTCGTCCATTAAGTCAATGAGCAATTAACAATGAGCATTGAGCAATTATTGACGCGCAAACAGAACAGCATTGTTCCTTGCTCATTAACAATTGCTCACTGAAGCTACCGGCGCACCAGAAACCGCACGAAATCAAAGGCCGAATCCAGCGAATTGCGGCCCACCAGGTCGAAGCTCAGCGTCACGGCTTTTTCCACCGCGGCATCGGTACGCTCGAAGTTTACGGTGTCGTCTTTGGCGAAGAAGCCCAGCACAAACAGCACCTGCTGCCAGAAGAAGCGCGGGTAGCCGTCCTGCACCAACGGGCGGTTGGCGATTTCGCCGCTCACCCGGCCCAAGCTCAACAAGTCGCTCACGAAGTATTCGAAGTCCTGCCGGAAATCGTCCAGCACGCGGGGCGACAGGCCGGGCATGCGGTGCAAGGAGCGCCGCAAACTCATCAGCGCGTAGGAACGGTTGTTTTTGAGGATTTCCAGCAGCGTGTAATAGAACGCCAACAGCTTTTCGCGGCTGCCGTAGCCGGCGTACACGGGCTCAGCCGCGGCGGTTTCGCGCGCCTGCTTCCCAAAATCAGCCCATATTTCGCGGTCAATGGCCTCGAAGTTGGGGTAGTGTTTGTAGAATTCCTGCTCGGCCATGCCCAGCTGTTGCGTGAGCTTGAACACCGAAGCGGGCGGGTGGCCTTCG
This sequence comes from Hymenobacter sp., assembly GCA_036387695.1. Classification (GTDB taxonomy): domain Bacteria; phylum Bacteroidota; class Bacteroidia; order Cytophagales; family Hymenobacteraceae; genus Hymenobacter. The sequence continues at coordinate 2,034 of DASVTG010000390.1, forward strand.
TTCAGCACGAAGGCGAGATAGGCTTGTTTGATGCGGTCCTTTTCCATACTGGTACAACCGGTTTGGGCCCGTTACGGTTCGGCTGCATAGCACGATGTAGCGCGAACTCTGTAGTTCGCGTCCCCGAACATCAATCGTTGCAACGGCGCGGGGACGCGAACTACAGAGTTCGCGCTACATCGCGTACATCGCGCTACTAACCCGCGGCAATGCGCGCCGCCCGAATGGCCTCCACGGCCCGCTCCCGGGCGAATTTGTGGTCGACGATGGGCGCGGGGTAGGCCGCGGTGCCCACTTCGGGTACCCAGCGCTTCACGTACTTCATTTCGGGGTCCACCTTTTCGAGCTGGCTTTCGGGGCTGTACACCCGGAACCAGGGCGCCGACACGGCCCCGGTGCCGGCCATCCACTGCCAGTTGCCAATGTTGTTGGCCAGCTCGTAGTCCAGCAGCTTGTCGGCAAAATACTTTTCGCCGCGCCGCCAGTCCGTGAACAAGTGCTTCACCAAAAAGCCCGCGGTGGCGATGCGCACGCGGTTGGGCAGGTAGCCGGTGGCGTTGAGCTCGCGCATGCCGGCGTCCACGAGCGGATAGCCGGTGCGGCCCTCGCACCAAGCCTGAAACTCCTCGTCGTTGTTGCGGTAGGGGATGTTCCGCATCTTGGGGTCGTAGGCTTCGGTGGCGGTGTTAGGGAAGTGCCAGAGCAGCATCATGAAGAAGTCGCGCCAGCTGATTTCGGCCAGCAGCTTCGGGTTCAGGGCCTGGGCTTGGCGCACCACTTGCCGCACGCTCAGCGTACCGAACCGCAGCTGCACCGAAATCCGGGTGCTGCCGTTTTGCAGGGCTGGGATGTTGCGGGTTTTGTGATAGTTGCGCACCACGTCTTCGGCGGGCAGGTCGGCGGTGGGCACGTACTGCTCCTTGCGCGCGAAGCCCATGCTTTCGAGCGTGGGACGCGGGCCGGTTTTTTTAGCGTCCAACAAAGCCAAATGGTCTTTGGTGAAAGCCTCCGCCGAGCCGAAAGGCAACAGCAGGTCGTCGGTCAGTCGCGCCAGATAGGCTTTGTGGTAGGCGCCAAATACCTTGGGCACTGTGCCCGACTTGGTCATGATTTCATCTTTGGCGAAGATGACCTGGTCTTTGTAGAGGAAGAAATCCACGTTGTGGCGGCGCAGCATCTCGCCCACTTCGCCATCGCGCTTGCGGGCGTAGGGTTCGTAGTCCTCGTTGGTGTGCACGGCGGCCACTTCGAATTCCTGCGCCAGCGCCTCGAGCACTTCGACCGGCTTGCCGTAGCGGGCCAGGTAAGTGCCGCCGGCTGCCTCCGTTTGCTTAGCTAGCCGCTCCACCTCATCGTAAATGAAGGTTAAGCGAGCGTCGGCTTTGTCCGGCAGGTAGTCCAGAATGTCCGAGTCATAGATGAACAGCGGCACCACCGGCAAGCCGCTGGCCAGCGCCGCCGCCAGGCCGGCGTTGTCGTGAATGCGCAGGTCGCGCCGATGCCAGAAGATGCAGATTTTCATGGTTCGGTTGGTTATCAAGTAGGAACGCGCCTTGGCTCGTTCGTCGTTGAACAGGTGCCCGCCGCAGTCACCATTGTTCGCCGTTGAAGAGCCCGCAGGCCGCTGGTGAATACGTGCAACCGGCGCGGACGACGAACGCGCCAAGGCGCGTTCCTACTTCAGTTTGCCCATGCCGCCGTCCACGGCCAGCACTTGCCCCGTGACAAAAGAGCTGTGGTCCGACAGCAAAAACGACGTGGTGTAGGCCAAGTCCTCCGGCTGGCCGATGCGCTGCAAGGGGTGGCGCTTGGCGCCGGCCTCCGCTTTCTCGGGTGAGTTTAGCAGTGCCGCGGCCAAGGGCGTATTGGTGAGCGAGGGGGCAATGCAGTTTACGCGCACGCCACTGGCGGCGTACTCGGCGGCCAGCGCCCGCGTGAGGCCTTCCACCGCTGCTTTCGCCGTGGCGATGCTGGTGTGGAAACTCATGCCCGTATCGGCCGCCACGGTGCTGAACAGCACCACCGAGGCCGTGCCTTCCGCTTTTTTAAGGCGCTTCATGGTCGCTTGCAGCACCCGCACGGCGCCCAGCACGTTCAGGTCGAAGTCACCTTGGAAGTCATCCACCGGAATGCGCTCGAAGGGCCGCAGCTTGATGCTGCCGGGGCAGTACACCACGCCGTGCAGCACGTCGGGCAGCGCATCCAGCGCGGTGCCCACCGCTTGGGTGGCATCGTACGCCAGGTGGGTGGTGTTCAACTCCTGAAGCTCCGGCGAGACATGCCGGGAAGCGGTAAAGAGGTGGGCGCCGAGGCCGCTGAGCAGCCGGGCCGTAGCCAGGCCTATGCCCGAAGAGGCGCCGACGTTGAGGATGTTTTTTTGGTCAAAATTCATGCAGAGCTGCTTCCAAGTGATGACTAGCTAACCTGGGCAGGAGAGGAAGGTTTTGCTGCTCGCTTGCGGCGCACAGTGGCTGTGTTTTTCAGTGGGCTTATGCACCCCGCAATCGCCAGCACAACCAAAAACCGGGATGGGAAAGCGAAAAAAGCCCAGCAGCGGCTTGAGACAGCCTTATGCGTACTTTCGCCGTAAGCGCGCCTATCCCTCCATGCACATCTATGAACATAACTAAACTCTTGGTCGCCAACCGCGGCGAAATTGCCATTCGCGTCATGCGCGCCGCCACCGAGCTCAACATCCCCACGGTGGCCGTGTACACCTACGAGGACCGGTACTCGCTGCACCGCTACAAAGCCGACGAAGCCTACCAAATAGGCCGCGACGACGAGCCGCTGAAGCCCTACCTCGACATCGAGGCCATCCTGCGCGTGGCGAAGGAAAACGGCGCCAACGCCATCCATCCCGGCTACGGTTTCTTGTCCGAGAACGCCACGCTGTCGCGCCGCTGCGCCGAAGAAGGCATCATTTTCATCGGCCCGCGCCCGGAGGTGATGGAGGCCCTCGGCGACAAAGTGCGCGCCAAGGAAGTGGCCCAGCAGTGCCAGGTGCCCCAAATCGAGAGCAGCGAAGCCGATTTGGTGGACTTCGAAACTGCCCGCTCCGAGGCCCAGCGCATCGGCTACCCGGTGATGCTGAAGGCAGCCAGCGGCGGCGGCGGGCGCGGCATGCGCATCATCCGCGACGACGAGCAGATGGAAAAAGGCTTCTTCGAGGCCCGCAACGAGGCCCTGAATGCCTTTGGCGACGACACCGTGTTTTTGGAGAAGTTTGTGGAGCGGCCCAAGCACATTGAGGTGCAGCTCGTGGGCGACCACCACGGCAACCTCGTGCACCTCTACGAGCGCGACTGCTCGGTGCAGCGCCGCTTCCAGAAAGTGGTGGAAGTGGCCCCGGCCATGAACCTGGCCGACCACCAGCGCCACCTCTTATATGAGTACGCCCTGCGCATTGGCCGGGCCGTGGGCTACGACAACGTGGGCACCGTGGAATTCCTGGTGAACCCCGAGCACGACCGGATTTACTTCATCGAAGTCAACCCGCGCATTCAAGTCGAGCATACTGTGACCGAGATGATTACGGGCGTGGACTTGATAAAAACGCAGATTTACATTGCGGCCGGCCACAAGCTCAGCGACCCCGAAATTGGTCTGGGCCCGGACGTGGTGCCGCTGCGGGCCGGCTTTGCCATGCAGTGCCGCATCACCACCGAAAACCCCGCCAACGACTTCAAGCCCGACTACGGCACCATCCTGGCTTACCGCACGGCCGGGGGCTTCGGCATTCGGCTCGACGAAGGCTCGGTGTACCAGGGCTCGGTGGTGTCGCCGTTTTTCGACTCCATGTTGGTGAAGGTGTCCACGCACGCGCCCACGCTGCTGGACGCTGCCCGGAAAATGCGGCGGGCACTGGCCGAATTCCGCATCCGGGGCGTGCGCACGAACATTCCGTTTCTCGACAACATCGTGGCCAACCCCGAGTTCCGGGCCGGCAACGCGACCGTCGACTTCATCAAGGACCACCCGGAGCTGTTCGAGTTCAAGCCGCGCGAAGACCGGGCCACGCGCCTGCTCGGCTTCATTGGCGAGACGGTGGTGAACGGCAATCCGGACGTTAAAAACCTGCTCGACCCGCGCGCCAACCCGCGCCGGGCCAATGTGCCAGTCACCGACCTTGCAGCCCCTGCCCCCGGTACTAAGCAAAAACTGCATGAGCTGGGCCCCGAAGGATTCGCGAAATGGCTGCGCGACGAGCCCCTCATTCATTACACCGACACCACCCTGCGCGACGCCCACCAAAGCCTGCTGGCCACCCGCATGCGCACCTGGGACATGATGAACGTGGCCGGCGCCTACGCCCAGCAACACCCCCAAACCTTCAGCCTGGAAGTGTGGGGCGGGGCCACCTTCGACGTGGCCCTGCGCTTCCTGCACGAAGACCCCTGGGAGCGCCTGGCCCGGCTCCGCGCCGCCATCCCCAACATTCTGCTGCAAATGCTCATCCGTGGGGCCAACGGCGTGGGCTACAAGGCCTACCCGGACAACCTCACCGAGCGGTTTGTGCAACAGGCGGCCGAGACGGGCGTGGACATCTTCCGCATTTTCGATTCGCTGAACTGGATGAAGGGCATGGAAGCCTGCATCGGTTTCGTGCGCAACAAAACCGACCGGCTAGCCGAAGCCTGCATCTGCTACACCGGCGACATCCTCGACCCCAACCGCACCAAATACACCCTCGACTACTACCTCAAGCTGGCCAAGCAGCTCGAAGACGCCGGCGCCCACATCCTCTGCATCAAGGACATGGCCGGCCTGCTGAAACCCTACGCCGCCACCGAGTTGATTCAGGGCCTGCGCGATACGGTGAAGCTGCCCATTCACCTGCACACCCACGACACGTCCTCGCTGCAAGCCGCCACTTATGCCAAGGCGGTGGAAGCCGGTGTCAACGTCATCGACGTGGCCTTGGGGGCGCTGTCGGGCCTCACCTCGCAGCCCAACTTCAACTCGGTGGTGGAAATGCTGCGCCACACGCCGCGCCACCGCGAGTTCAACCAGCAGTCGCTGAACGAGTTCAGCAACTACTGGGAATCTGTGCGCGAGATGTACTACCCGTTTGAGTCGGGCCTGAAAGCCGGCACGTCGGAGGTGTTTCAGCACGAAATTCCGGGCGGGCAGTATTCCAACCTGCGCCCGCAGGCCTCGTCGCTGGGCTTGCTCGACAAGTTCGAGGAAGTGAAGCAGCGCTTTGCCGACGTGAACGACATGTTCGGTGACATTGTGAAGGTGACGCCCAGCAGCAAAGTGGTGGGCGACATGGCCCTGTTCATGGTGTCCAACAACCTCACGCCGGAAGACGTGATGGAAAAGGGCGAAGGCCTGAACTTCCCCGAATCGGTGCGCGAGCTATTCCGGGGCGACATTGGCCAACCCGAAGGCGGCTGGCCGGCCGAGCTGCAAAAGCTCATTCTCAAGAACGAAGCGCCCTTCACCGACCGGCCCAACGAACACCTGGCACCGATTGATTTCGACCAGGAGTGGGCCGCGTTTCAGGAGAAATTTCCCGGCGCGAAGTTTACCGACATGCTTTCATCGCTGCTGTACCCCAAGGTATTCGAAGAGTATTGGGCGCACCGCCAGAAATACGGCAACGTGAGCAGCGTGCCCACTTCGGTGTTCTTCTACGGGCTAAAACCCGGCGAGGAAACGCTCATCGAAATTGCCCGTGGCAAGTCGGTTATTGTACGGCTGGAGTCGGTGGGCACGCTCAACGAAGAAGGCCAGCGCACCATCTTCTTCACCCTCAACGGCCAAACCCGCAACCTGCAGGTGCGCGACCAGTCCGTGGAAGTCACCAAAGCCAGCAACGCCAAAGCCGACCGAGCCAACCCGAACCAGATGGGCGCGCCGCTGCAAGGCATGCTCAGCAAGGTGCTGGTGAAGCCCGGCCAGGCCGCGCCCAAAAACACGCCGCTCTTCGTCATCGAAGCCATGAAGATGGAAACCACCATCACCGCCCCACAGGATTTGACCGTGGCCGACGTTGTTCTGGCCGAAGGCAGTCGAGTTCAGGCCGACGACTTAGTTTTGACTTTAAACTAATCCGTCTATGAAAAACCTTCTTTTGCTAGGCTGCCTGCTTGTGGCCGTGCCCGTTGCGGCCCAAGACAAAGTCAAAACGAAAACCAAGACCAAGACCGAAACCGTCAAATTCAAAGGTCCTGGCGTTTCTGCTGCCACGGTGGCGCGCGTGGTGCGCACCTTGGCCAGCGACGACATGGAAGGCCGCGGCACCGGACAGCCCGGCGGGCTGCGAGCGGCGCAGTTTCTGGCCGGCGAATTCTCCCGCATCGGCTTGCAGCCCTTGCCCGGCGCCACGGGGTTCGAGCAAGTCTTCACCGTCTACCAATCCCAGCCCGGCCCAGCCACGGCTACCCTCAACGGGCAGGACTTGGCGCCGGGGCAGGTGCTGGTCGTTTCGGGCCAGCCTACCTTGACGTGGACCAGCGAGGATGCCCAGCCGGTGACGGTGGCGTCCATCGGCCCCGACCCGGCCGAGCGGCGTAAACTCGGCGGCTTCCTGCGCCCCACGGCCAACACGCTGGTTTTCGTGGACACGGCCCAAACCAAGACCTTCCGCCAGATTGCCAATTACGTGGGCCGCGGCGGCATGAGCCCCGAGCAGCCCGGCCCGTTTTCCACGGTGTTTGTGTTGGGGGCCGCGCCCACGGCACCGAAGTTTCGCATCACGTCCAGCGCCACGGTGAAGCCCGTGGAGCTGCGCAACGTGGTGGGCATGCTGCCCGGCCGCGACCCGGCGCGGGCCAAGGAATCGGTGGTTTTCTCGGGCCATTATGACCATTTGGGAGCCATCAAACCCGTGGCCGGCGACTCCATCGCCAACGGCGCCGACGACGACGCCAGCGGCACTACCGCCGTGGTGGCCTTGGCCGAGTATTTCAAGCGGAAAAACGACAACGTCCGTTCGCTGCTCTTTGTGGCGTTTGCGGCCGAGGAAGTGGGCGGCTTTGGCTCGCAGTACTTCTCCAAGCAGCTCGACCCCCAGCAAGTGGTGGCCATGTTCAATATCGAGATGATTGGCAAAGTCTCCAAGTTCGGCCCCAACGCAGCTTTCATCACCGGTTACGAGAAAACGGACTTCGGCAAGCTGCTGCAAGCCAATTTGGCCGGCAGCAAGTTTCGCTTCGAGCCCGACCCGTACCCCGAGCAAAACCTGTTTTACCGCTCCGACAACGCCACGCTGGCCAAGCTCGGCGTGCCGGCCCACAGCATCAGCACCGACCAAATTCCGACCGACAAGCTATATCATTCGGTCGACGACGAAGTGGAAAGCTTGAACCTGACCAACATGACGGCCGTCATTCAAGCCATTGCCCAAAGCGCGAGCGGCATTGTGTCTGGCCAGCAAACGCCCAGGCGCGTGGCCCCCGAGCCCGCCGGCGGCCGGTAGAGGAAGCCGATACCGACTGCGGCTACAAATAAACCGCTTCCAGCCGCGCCAGAGGAGCGGCGCCGGCGCCCAATACCCAGAGCGTATCGCCGCTGATGCGGTACGTCCGGGCCTGCCCCAAGGCTTGGGTGAACCCATTCTCCGTTTCCATGGCCGGGCAAGCCATGCGGGTGCTCATCAGGGGGCTGAAGGTTAAGGCGTTTGGCGTTTCGCTGAAGTAGTTGCCCCGGAAGCGGTTGCAGCCGCCGTTGCCTTCGGCGGCGCCATTGGCACGTAGCGTGAGGTAGGCTTCGCGGGTATCGGCCGGCACACTGACGGGCTTCGAGTTGAGTTGACGCAGTACCCAGCGGGTTTCGCTCAGCGGAGCATCGGGCGCAGTGCGGCCAACCGGAGCAGCGCTGCCAGCAGCATCGGGCCTTGCCCGGGTGTGGCACCCAACAACCAGCAACAAAGTTAGAAAAGTACTAAAGTGCCGCATAGCCACCAAAGGAAATAGCCCTTTCAACGCGAAAAAGCCTGCGCTATTGTGCAGGCTTTTTCGTAAGCGCTGGCGGCAGTTGCCGGTACCGATGAAGCAACCGGCCCGCGCTTACTTTCCAACTTTTAGCGTAAGCCCGGCGCCCACGGTGGCCGTGCCCGCTGCCAGGCCGCTCACTGCCTGCCCCGCCGTCACGTCGACGCGCATGGCGGGAATGGGGCGGAAGTATAGGCTCGTGGTGCCGCCCATGCTGATGTCTTCCCGGCCAAAGCCGTAGGCTTCCACGAAGAAACCGGCTTTGTCGCCCAAGGGACCGTTGAGGGCCAGCGTGCCCAAAAACTGGCCTTTGCTGATGTCGGCCACTTTCAGGCCCGGCTGGCTAAAGCCAAAGTTGCCCTCAAGGCCAAACCGCTCGCCTAGCTGCTCGCTCATCAGCAAGCGGCCCCCCGGTGCCCAAGTAGTGGTTCGCAAGCCCTGGCTGCCCGTTTTTGGCATCGTGGATTCCACCAGAATGGCCACTTGAGTCCGGGTGTTGTAGTTCGGCGACAGCATGAGCTTGGTGCCAATCAGCACCGGAGCCCAGCCGCGGGCCTCAACGCGGCCGGTTTCGGTGAGCACCGCCGGGCCGTTGTGGAAGTAGGGCTGGCTCACGCGAAGCTCCATGCTGTTGAAAAAGCCTACGCGCAAGGCGGCCGCACTGCGGCTTTGGGCGAATCCGGGGCCGCCGAATTGCCGCTGGAAGCCAGTTTCGAGCTGAAAACGGCCGGGCTGAAGCACCTGAGCGGTAATGGTTTGTCCCGGACGGTCGGCGCGAATGTTTCGCACGAAAGGAGCATCCACGTTGGGGTTGTTTTCTTCCGGCGTATTCTGGGCCAGGGTGAGGCCGGGGCTGCTCAGCAGAGC
>DASVTG010000391.1:0-1551 GCA_036387695.1 Hymenobacter sp.
GTCGAGCAGGCCAGTTTGGCCGAAGGCGTTGATGGCGGCCAGCACCTCGCCTTCCAGCCGCTTGAGGTGCTCCAGCGTGACGTAGAGAAAGTTGCCGGAGCCGCAGGCCGGGTCCAGGATGCGCAGCGAGGTGAGGCGGGTGAGGAAGCGCACCAGCTCCTGGCGGGCCTCGCGGGGCTGGCCTTCGTCGAGGCGGCGGGCGCTGGCGGCCTGGGCGGCCGTCCACTCCCGGCGCAGGGGTTCGAGCACGGTGGGCAGCACCAAGCGCTCCACGTATCGGCGCGGGGTGTAGTGGGCGCCCAGGGTGTGGCGCTCCTTGGGGTCGAGGGCGCGTTCGAGTAGGGTGCCGAAGATGGCGGGCTCCACTGCGGTCCAGTCGGCTTCGGCGGCCTTGAGCAGCAGTGCCATCTGGTCGGGGGTGAGGGGCAAGGCGGTGGCGTCGTGAAAGAGCTTGCCGTTGAAGCGGCGCAGGCGGGCCTTCAGGTCGGGCGAGAAGCCGCCGGTGTCCATGGTGGCCCACAGGCCGCGGAGGGCATCGGGCAGAAACTCGCGCATCTCCGGGGTGGAGTAGGTGCGCAGCATGCCCGTGAAGCTGGTTTTGGGAATCAGCCCCACGTCCTCCGAGAACATGGTGAACAAACAGCGCATCAGGAACTGGGCCACCGCCTCGGGCGCGTGCCCGGCCCGCTCCAGCTGGGCCGACACGCCGGCCAGGTAGCCGGCCAGCTCCCGCGTGACGCGGGCGGCGCGGCGGCTGGGGTCCAGCTCGCGGGGCGCCAGCCAGATGTTGCGCAGCAGCGTGCGGGTGCCCTCATCGGCCAGCGCCGCCAGCGGCAGCCGGAAGCGGGCCTGGTCGGGAAAGGGCACGAAGGAATCGCCGACGCCGGCAAAGTTCGAGTACACGTCGATGCAGTAGCCCACGTCCACCACCAGCACAAACAGGGGGCGGAGCTCCTCGGGCGGCAGGGCGCGCACGTAGCCCAGGGCCTGCTGGCGGGCGGCCTGCATCATCTGCTCCCATTTTACTGTGCCGCGGGTGGCGTGGCCGTAGCGGCGCTTTTCGGGGCTCAGGCCCAGTTCGGCCCTATCCCTATCCCTATCCGACGTCCGACGTCCGACGTCATAGAATCTAAGCCAGCAAAGGTACCAACACCCTGCTTAGTTTCCAGGATAAAGCAGCCGCGCTTGTAGAGGTCGATGCGACCGGTGCTCTTCTTGGGGCCGTCCTGGAAGGTGACGGCGCGCTCCAGCACGTACTGGTCCTGAGTGGGATTGTCTGTCGTGGGGTCGGGCTTCGGCACGCCCAGCAGGTCGCAGAGGTCTTGCAGGAAGAGGCCGTAGTTGGCGCGCTCGGCGCCGCCGGAGTTGCGCCAGCGGGCGGCGAAGTCGGGGTAGGTCATGCGGGGGTAGAAATTGGGGCAGGAAGATACTGTGCAGCTTGGTTAGCCTCACCCCCGGCCCCTCTCCGGTGGAGAGGGGAGCCTGACGAATTGAGTTAAAAGTGAAAAGGGCTTTCCTACATTTTAACTCTCAACTTTTAACTTTTAACTG
>DASVTG010000392.1:0-5725 GCA_036387695.1 Hymenobacter sp.
TTCCTGACCAAAACGGTCCGAAAGCCGTCCGCTTGGTGCCACAGGAGTTGCCTTGGGCGCCCCCCCGGGCCTGCGCTACTCTTCTTCCGCCCCCGCACCGGATAAAAAATCCTCAAGCCCGGCCCACCTACAATTTCATCATGAAAGGCGGCGGGCTTCGGTCGCTCAACGGCCTTCCCCTAAAGAATTACGAAGTAACGTTTCTGACGAAATAGCAGCCATTATCCCTTTCTGTGTAATCATCCAAGCCCGCTCGCTTCTCCTTTGAGGCGAGCGGGCTTGCTTTAAAAGCCACCGGAGCTCAAGCGAACTACATGGCCGCTGGCTTCCGTTTGCCTTAACCCGCTCGCCACGGGCTGTTTTTTTCGCTGCACGTGCTGCCGCTGGGCCATTAAAATGACTTCGTTTCCCTCGGTACAGCGCGCATTCTTCCACTGGTTCTTTACGAGGCCACCAAGGGCCACTGTCTTCACTTTGTGCGTGCCAATCGGTTTGTTTCCAGCTGTTGATAATTTACTGGAATACAATAGTATATTGTTTCATTAATTTTTATTGATTTGGCTTTACTACCCACAAAAAAGGCGCTTTGCCTTCGTAAAAAGCGCTTTTCCCACTTTGTGCCCGCTGCCTTTAGAAGGAAACCCACTATAAACTTTCTTTTTAAGAGCCGTTCAGCCATTTCGTCAATTGCTCATTGCATCCCCCGCGATTTGATATTCCTGGTATAATTACAATAATATCAACCACGTTTCATTTCCTGCGAAGAGTCTGGTCTGAAATATGCTTAGGTATTTATCCGCCCTTCTAAATCTCAAACATAGCTTTTTTAACTTGTAACTGGCCGTTTACGAAAGTATTTTCTACGTACTTACCCTTATATCTCTCGTCTAGCGAAACTATTCATTCGCCGATTCATTTACGAAGCTCACCCAAAAAAATTACAGTTTTGACCCGGTTTTTACTTTGAGTCATTACCTTTCAAACAGAAACCACCAGGCTGCTTCTGCGCTGGCTTTCTTCCCTATCCTTTTCACACCCCCACCGTGTCAATCGAACTAGAACTGGCGGCCCCCCTGGCCCCTATCACCGCTGGCGTTTTGCCCGCTCCCGCCCCGGCGCCTGCCACCCGCTGCTACGACCACGTCGTGCTGCCCGGCGACTTTCCCGACCCCACCATCACCAAAATTGGCGACACCTACTGGGCCAGTGCCACCTCGGCCGAGTGGGGCGCCGTGTTCCCTATTTTCCGCTCCGAGAACCTGCTGGACTGGGAGCTGGTCAGCCACGTTTTCCCCGACAAGCTGCCCGACTGGGCCAATTCCAACTTTTGGGCGCCCGAGTTTCACCACGAAAACGGCCGCACCTACATGTACTACACCGCCCGCCAGAAAGGCGGCGTGCTGGCCGTGGCCGTGGCCAGCGCCGACCACCCAGCCGGCCCCTACACCGACCACGGCCCCCTGGTAGCGCAGGCAGTAGGTTCCATCGACGGCTTTGCCATGCCGGATGAAAACGGCGACCTCTACCTCATTTGGAAAGAAGACGGCAATTCCTGCCATCAGGACACCCCCATCTGGGCCCAACGCCTGAACGACGCGCGCACCGCCCTCGTTGGCGAGGCCACCGAGCTGTTCGGCAACGACGTGAAATGGGAAGGCCCGCTGGTGGAAGGCTCCGCCCTGGTGCGCCGCAACGGCTGGTTTTATATGTTCTACGCCGGCAACAGCTGCTGCGGCAAAAGCTGCAACTACGCCACCGGCGTGGCCCGCTCCCGCAACCTGCTGGGCCCTTGGGAGAAGCACGAACAGAACCCCATCCTCGACCGCAACAACGTGTGGAAATGCCCCGGCCACGGCACCGTGACCGAAATGGACGGCCGCTGGTTTCTGCTGCACCACGCCTACCTCGCCGACAGCCACGAGTTTGTGGGCCGCCAGGGCTTGCTCAGCGAGTTCACGTGGAACGAGCAGGAATGGCCCGAGTTCGTGAACCGTAGCCCCCAGGCCACGCCGCTCACGGACGTGGCGCGCCTCAACGTGGCCGACGAGTTTGCAGGCACCGACCTCGGCTTGGAATGGCAATGGCCCATCATCGGCCCCAAGCCCGCCACCAGCGTCCGCGGTGGCCAGTTGCGCCTCGGCGCTACTTCCTCGCGGCTCGGGGCCATGGTGGCGCGCCGCACCCAGGTGGCTACCTACAAAGCCGCCACCACCCTCGATTTCGCCGACCTGCCCCTCGACACCTTCGCCGGCCTCGCCGCAGTAGGCGACCCCTACAACGCCCTGGCCCTGATGGCCGGCAACGGCCAGGTGCAAGTCTGGCACCTGAGGAGTGGCAAGCAGCAGTGCCTTGCCCAGGTCTTCATTGAGCCCTGCGACAAGCTCACCCTGCGCCTGGAAGTGTGGGGCGGCCAACGCTACCGCTTCGCCTACAGCACCGACGGAGCCACCTGGCAGCCCCTGCCCACCGAAGGCTTTACGCTAAACGGCACCTACCTCCCGCCTTGGGACCGCGGCGTGCGCCTGGCCTTGGTGGCCCAGGGAGAAGAAGGCAACGTGGCCACCTTCAACAACTTCATCGTCCGCAACCAGCGCTAACAAAACCCACAGATGAAAAAGCCAGGCCCCTTCCCGAGGGGCCTGGCTTTTTTAAATCCCAGACCGATGTAGAGACGCAACACTTTGCGTCTTGGGAGCTGCGCCACCTGGAGCGCACAAGCATTGCCGTTCGCGCTCGTTCCCTCGTTCAACGACAGCAAAGCATTGCGTCTCTGCATCGGTTGGGCTCTGAACAGGGCAAACAGCAACGCCCGACACAGATGTGTCGGGCGTTGCTGTTGGAGGCATCAAATGCGAGAGCTTAGCGGCGATGCTTCGTCTTGCTTTTCGACTTTGATTTCGAAGGCGTGCTTTTTTGGGTTGACTTGTGCGCTTTGGCGCTGCTCTTTTTGGCGCTGCCTTTCCTAGCGGTGCTTTTCTTGCTGGCGCTGCTGTGCTTCGAGCTCTTGGCTTTGCTGCTTTTGCTCTTGCTGGATTTGGCGTGAGCGGCCGATTTGCTCTTGGCTTTCGACTTGGTCGATTTGCTGCTGTGGGAAGAGGATTTATGCGATTTCGACTTGCTGCTGCGGCTGCGCGAGGCGTGGCGGGTGGCGGCGCGGCGCGCTTCCGCACGGGCTTCGGCCCGGGCCTCTTCGCGGCGGCTGGCGGCGCGGCGAGCGGCCAGCGAGGCGCTGTTGCGGGCTTCGTAGCTGCGGGTGGTGTGGGCGGGCGCGGCGGCTTCTTCGGCTTCGGCGTAGTGAGCGGTAACGTCGGATTCGGGGGCGGCGGTGGCTTCGTCAGCGCTGGCTTTGGGGGCTTCTACTGCGATTTTCTTGCGGCGAACCGGCATCAGAAAATCCCGCTCGGCACGCTCGCGCAAACTCAGGTTTTCCTCGCCCGGAAGCTTCGTAACGGGGATTGATTTTTCGTTTTGGGCTTGGGCGCTGCCCCATGAGAGCAGCAGCGAAAGGACAACAAAGAGATGCTTCATAAACGAATAAGATAAAATCGACGGAAGACAAAGCTAACGCCAACCCCGGCTAAATGCAAGCCAAAAGGGGTTATGGACGCTGAGAAGGGCCTTTGGGTGGCTGAAGGACCTATTTTGCCCCGTTAGCTACCCGCAGCCGCAAGCCCGCGGAGTGCGCCCCAAACTCCGGCGCGTACAGGCATTGCACCTGGCACAGGCCGCCGGAAAAGTCACCAGCCTGCGCCGCCCGCAGCCGGTATTCGAACACGTGGGTGCCGCGCGGCACCGCGCTCAAAAAGAAGTTCGTGGCGGCGTCGCGCGGCGACTCGTAGTAGCCCAAACCGTTCTGGTAGCGGTAGCCACTGGTCTGGGCAATGGGCTCGAGGCCGGCGGCGCGCTGGTCCTTCAGGTGCACGTATTCCAGGGCGCGGTCGGTGCGCAGCACCAGGCGCACCACCAGCGCGTCGCCCACCCGCAGCGGCGCGGCGGCGAGCTTTTCCAGCACCGGGCCGCCGGCCGTGCGGGTTTCGCGGTACAGCTGGCGCTCCACGCTGAGCGGGGTGGCGGCGGGCGTCACCTGGTCGTAGTCCTCGAAGTACTGCCAGTAAAGCGCGCCCCAGGCCACCCCCGCGTCGGGCTTGGTGAGGGTGACTTTGCCTTGGGCCGGCTGCACCTCGGCCGCGGGCCAGCTGGTTTTGAAGTAGCCGGTGCCGGCCTGGGCCCCGGCGGGCTTCACGGCCTGGCCGCCCACGCTTATTTGCAGGGGTTGAGTGGGGGCCAGCCAGTCGGAGCCGCGCACCAGCAGCGCGTAGCAGGCATTGGCGGTGGCGCGGGTGCTTTCCCAGTGCTGCGTTTGCTTCTGCTTCAGGAGCCAGAGCTTCATTTTATCCACCGATTTTTGGTCGTTTTTGACTTCGTGAAAGGCCTCGATGAGCGTGGCTTGGGTTTCGGTGGGGGCTTCGCGCCAGTAGTAACCGCCGCGTACCTCCTTCCAATACATGCCCAGCTCGGGCGAATGCAGGGCGTTTTCCGAAAGGCCCCGCATGATGTTCTGGGCGGCAGTGGCGGTTTTGCTTTCGCGGAAAAGCGCCAACGCCAGCTGGGCCTGCAAGTAGCGCGTCTGGCTGGGCCAGAACTTGGCCGCTTGCTGGCGGTAGTAGCCGCCGGCCGCTTTGGCATCGGCGGCCACGGCCGGCTGCGGCCAGAAGCTGCGCGCGTACAGGGCCTGGATTTGCGAGTCGTCGAGGTGGTTTTCGGCCAGCTTCACGTCTTTCTGGCGGCGCAGCTCGGCGTAGTCGCGGGCCAGGCGGGCATCGAGGTAGCGCAGGGCGTTTTGGAGCAGCTGGCGGCCCGCGGGGTCGGCGCTGGCGTCGAAAGCGCCCAGCTTGTTGAGCTTGCCAAACCCGGCCACGATGAGCTGCGTGATGTAGCGGTCGTCGGGCATCTGGTCGAACCACGGGAAGGCGCCGCTAGCCAGCTGCATTTTCTGGAGCTTGCGCAGGGCGCGGCTGGTTTCGGTGCGCAGCCGGGTTTCGTCGAACAGCTCAGACAGGCGGGCGAGGCGCTCGGTTTCGCCCTGGGCATCGCGCACCCAGGGCGTTTCCTGCAGCAGCAGGTTTTTCAATTCCTGGTTTTGGGCCAGTTTGCTGGTCAGGGCATTTTTCTGGGCAGCGGTGCCGCTTTGTGCCTGGCGCGTCCACTCCGCGAGCACGGTTTTGAAACGGGGGTTGGACTTGAGAATATGAGCGGCCACCAGGTTGGCATACAAGCGGCTGAATACCTGCTCGGAGCATTCGTAGGGATACTCCATGAGGTAAGGCAGGCTCTGCACGGCGTACCAGGCGGGGTTGGGCGTCATCTCCAGCGTGAGGGAGTAGTTGCGCCGCGTGGCGCTGCTGGTGCTCGTGAGCTTGGTCAGCTCGAAGGTGCGGGTGCCGGCTCCGGCCAGGGGCAGCGGCAGGCTTTCGGTGATGAGCAGGCGGTTGGGCAGCACGGGCAGGGTGTTTTCCTCACCGTCGGTGAACCTCACCCTCGGTTCCTCTCCCGTGGAGAGAGAGGCCTGACGATTTTTCTTTTTGCGGCTTTTTTCCGGGCTCTCCGCTTGGGCCACTACGCGGTAGGTCACGGCCGCCGGCGCAAAATCATTCGGCAAGCTGATTTCCCAGCCCAGCGCGGCGCTTTGGTGCGCGGCGGCCACTACGGCTTGGTGGGCCGGGCC
>DASVTG010000393.1:0-9097 GCA_036387695.1 Hymenobacter sp.
CTGCAAATTGAAAAGGCCCGCAAGCTGGACATCACCGAGGACGTGTACTTCGAGATAATTCGCCAGAAAACGGCGTCCCTCATTGCCTCGTGCACGGCCGTGGGGGCAGCGTCGGCCGGCGCCGACAAGCCCACCATTGAGCGCGCCCGCCTGTTTGGCGAAAAAGTGGGCATTGCCTTCCAAATAAAAGACGACTTATTTGATTACGGCACCGCCGAAATAGGCAAGCCTGTGGGCATCGACATCAATGAGAAAAAGATGACGCTGCCGCTGATTTATGCTCTGCAGCAGGCCAGCTGGCTGGAAAAGCGTAAGGTTATTTTCAACGTCAAAAACAACGAAGGTCACCGCGACCGGGTGCAGCAGGTAATTGAATTTGTGAAGAAATCGGGCGGGTTGGATTACGCAATTAATACGATGAAAAAGTACCGCGACGAAGCGCTGGAAATCCTGCACACTTTCCCGGATTCGCCCAGCCGCACTTCGCTGGAACAATTAATTAATTACACGATAGAGCGGGAAAAATAGGACCGCAGATTAAACAGATTTCAACGGATTACAACGGATTTTTTGTGGTTCCGCTCCTATCGGGCCTGAAACTGTTTTCTTCTTTCATTTAGTAAAAAAGCCGCTTTATAGAGCGGCTTTTTTTGCATAAACCCAACGGTGCGGAACCACAAAAAATCCGTTGTAATCCGTTGAAATCAGTTCAATCTGCGGTCGCTACCTGGTAGCTTACTTCCTTGGCGTCGCTCACTTTAAAAGTCACGCCGTCGAAGGTGCTATCGACTTCCAGCGTGTGCACGATGTCGCAGCCGGGACACTTTACTTCTTCGATTTCGTGGTTGTCGGCGTGCTCGGGCGAGTCGGCCTGGTCGTTGGGGGCGGGCACGCCAAGCAGGTCGGTGAAGACTTCGGTGTTGCACGAGGAACACTCAAACTTGAGGCCGACGGCGCGGCCTTGCAAATCGGCGAGCGGAGCGGGCGAGCTGGGTTGTTGCTGAATCCACATAGGGGAAGGGGCGTTTAGGGAAAAGAAGGAAAGAAGCGGGCCAGGGCCCGGTTGAGGTTTACGCGGCTGAATTGAAAAAAGATGAATTGACCCGCGGTTGCGGGGTATTTTTGAAGAAGCGCACCCGAGAATTGCCCCGATTATGAGCACCGTAAAATCCGTCGACAACGTGCTGCCAGCCCCGTTTTCATTGCCGCGGGTGCCGCGCTGGCGCTCCTTGCTGCGCTCGTTTGCGCTGGCCAAGGACCCGCTGCCCGTGCTGAATGCCACCCTGGCCCGCTACGGCGACACCGTGGAGCTGTTCATTGGCGGCGTGGAGAAAAGCATCCTCACCCGCGACCCCGGCCTGACCCAGCACATCCTCCAGAAAAACCACCGCAACTACGCCAAATCGAAGTTTACCCAGGGCTTCTCGCGTTACATCGGCCACGGCCTGCTCACCAACGAGGGGCCCGACTGGCTGCGGCAGCGCCGGCTCATTCAGCCCGGTTTTCATCGGCAGCGGGTGGCCGGCCTTACGGGCCTGATGCAGGAAATCACCGCCGACACGCTGGCGCCGCTGGCCGCGCAAGCCGCCAGCGCGGGCGGCGCGGCCACCGTGGAAGTACACGAGCTGATGACCCGGCTGACGTTCCGCATCATTGCCCGCTCGGTGTTCAGCACCAACTTTCCCGAGGCGGAACTGGACCGGCTGTCGGGCCTCATCACCGAAATCCAGGCATTTTTCGTGCGTTCCATTCGGCAGCCCTACCTCAAGCCGTGGTTTCGGTTACGCGGAGAATTTGACCGCCACGACGCGCTGGCCGCTGAGCTGCGCACGCTGCTGGCCGGCCTCATTGCCCAGCGCCAGCAAGCCAATGCCCAGCCCAACGCCACGCCGCCCGACGACCTGCTGCAAATGCTGCTCGACGTGCGCTACGAAGACACCGGCGAGCCCATGACGCCCGAGCGCGTCATCGACGAGTCCCTGATTTTGCTGGTGGCCGGCCACGAAACCAGCGCCAACGCCCTCACCTGGCTCACCTACCTGCTGACGCACAACCCCCAAGAATCAAAAGCCATTCAAGCCGAGATGGCGGACGTGCTGGCCGGCCGCACGCCGGCTTTTGAGGACCTGCCGCGCCTCGGCTCAGCCCTGTACGCCGTGCAGGAGGCCATGCGCATCTACCCGCCCGCCTGGATGGTGGACCGCGTGGCCCTGGCCGACGACGACTACAACGGCCTGCGCATCCCCCAGGGCACGCTGTTTTCGCTCTACTTCCACGGCCTGCACCACGACGCCAAATACTGGGACGCGCCCACCGAATTCCGCCCCAGCCGCTTTGCGCCCGGCTCGTTCCGCCCGGTGCAGCCGTTCGCCTACGTGCCCTTTGGGGGCGGGCCGCGCCTGTGCATCGGCATGCAGTTTGCCCTCACCGAAATGCAGCTCGTGGCGCTGGAGCTGCTGCGCCAGTTCGACGTGGAGTGGGTGGCCAGGCAGGCGCCCGTGACCATGCAGCCGCTCATCACGCTGCGGCCGAAGCACGATTTCCGGGTGCGCCTGCGGCTGCGCCAAGAACTTATTTGAATTAGCATAGTTCGCCTGCCCAAGTACCCCGAATTTTTAATTCGGCCCGTGTGAACGACGGAAGAACACCGCCGACAACCGTTCTACCGGGCCGAATTAGAAATTCCGGGTACCCGTTCTAGCCAACCAAGCCGCTTCTAAAGCATCCAGTGGGTGTGTGCTGCTGCCTCCTGGCCTGCGGGCACGGCCGCGTCGGCGTTGGCGAAGTGGTAGGTGAGCACCGGGGGAAAGCGTGCGTGGCCACGGCTTCGGCAATGCTGGTCCGGAAAAAGCTGCTCAGCCCGGAACGGACGTGAGTCGGAATGACCACCAAATCAGCCTGCACCTCTTGGGCGTATTGCTCGATGCCTGCCGTGGTGCTTTTGGCGTTCGGCTCGGCCATTTGGGCTGCCGGAAGTTGGGCATGCTCGGCAAAAGCTTTCATGCGCTCCTGCGCGGCAAACGAGTCCCGGCCGCCCAGCACGTGCAGCAGGTGCAGCTTGGCTTTGGGGAAAGCCGCCAGCACGTCGCGCAGCGGACCCACGGCTTGCACGGCTTCGTCGGTGAAGTCGGACGGGAACACCACGTTTTTCACCGCGAAGGGCACGTGGCGGTGCTTCACGGTCAGGACCGGGCACGGCGCCAGCCGAATCATGCGTTCGGTGGTCGAGCTCACGAAAAAGTGCGCCGTCGCGCCGTCGCCCCGGGCGCCCATCACCACCAGGTCGGCGTTGAAGCGCTGAATGGCTTTCAGAATGCCTGCTCCCACGGGGCCGGTCTTGATGGCTTCCTGCACCGGCACGTCGCCCGCCACCTCCGCGGCCTCTACCATTAGCCCGCGCAGGCGGCGCTTGGTGGCTTCCATGAGCTTGATGGGGTAGATGGCGTCGATGCCCGGGCCGCCCAAGGTGCTGCCCAGCGTGCTGAAGCCGCCGCCCGCCTCTTCCATGTCTTCCAGCACGTGCAGCAGCGTCACGGTGCCGCCGGCGTGGTGGGCCAGTTGCAGTGCCACCTCGTAGGCGTGGTGGGCTTCGGACGAAAAATCGGTGGGTACCAGAAAGTTTTTCATGGCAGAAAAAATTAGGTCTCATCCGCCAGGGAAACGGGGCCGCATGGCCGCCGCTTGTCCCTGACGAACAAGACCTAAGATACGGATTTATCGCCTAGAAGTCAAGCTAATAAGCTGGGCTTATCAACGGCTCCAAGCGGTGCTAAGTGCCGGTGAAAAAGCACGTCATGCTCATCTGGCGTCCGCGCAGTCGAAGCATCTCGCGTGTGGTAGTATTCAAATCGAAAGGTTTACTTGCGCGGCAGAGATGCTTCGACTACGCGGACGCCAGATGAGCATGACGTGCTGTTTGGTTTGCATGCCGCTTGTATGCGGCCCCTGAAAGCGGCTTACTCTTTCAGCAGCTTGTCGATTTCGCGGTTGAAGCCGGCAACTTCTTCTTCGTAATACTTTCCCGTGCCGGGGCCGGCAAAGCCGGTGTGGATTTTCCGCACGTTGCCCTTTTTGTCAAGAAAAATGGTGGTGGGGAAAGCCAGAAACTTCGCCAATTGCGGCATCGACTTGGCCACGGAATCCTTGTTGGAAACGCCCGCGAAGGCCACGTCGTAGCCAATCTTGAACCGCTCGCGCATGTTGCGCAGCTTTGCCGACGACACCTTGTAATCCGGGCTGCGCTCGTAGCCGAGGCCGATGATTTCTACGCCGCGGGCCTTGTTTTTCTCGTACCACGGCGCCAGGAAGTTGGTTTCGTCCATGCAGTTGGGGCACCACGAGCCCAGCACTTGCAGCACCACTACCTTGCCGCGGTACTTGGGGTCGGTGGGGGAGATGGCCCCGCCCTCAAACACGCTGGGAAACATAAAATTCAGCCGGCTCTCGCCTTTTTTGAGGTAGGTGAGGGTGTCGGCGTCGGGGAGTTTGGCGTTGGGGTCGGGCACGGCCGTCCAGGTTTCGTGGCCCGACTTGCCGGAGTAGAAGTCGCCAAACAGCGTGTTGGGGGCGTAGTGCTTGGTGATATCGATGGGCTCCTTGGGCCCGTTTTGGGCGGTGAACAAAAAGGCGTGGCTGCCGTCGAAGGTGCTCAGCCGCAGCTGCTGGCCGCTCACCTGGCCGCTGAGGTAGCGGTAGTCGCCGGTGGTGGTGAGGAAGGTGCCCGTCAGGCGGTTGCCTTGTTGCGTGAACACGCCCGTGGCCGGGTAGCTGTCGTCGCCGTCCTGGAAAGTAGTTCGCCAGGTGCCGCCAAAGCTGCCCGGCTTGTCCGCCGATTGGGCGGCCGGAAACAGCTCCTGCACGCCCGCCGTGGCCGTTAGCGGCACGCGGTACGGGTCCTTGGTGTCATACTTTACCCAAGTGCCCTTCAGCTTGCCCTCGCCATCGGCCCGCACCACCAGGGCGGCGTCGAAGGCGTGCAGGCGAATGGTCGTGGAATCGCCGGCCGAGGAGATTTCCTCGCAGCGCAGCCGCTCCTCGCCGTTCAGGCCTTGGTTGATGAGGTAAACTACCGGCTTGCCGGCTTCGGTTTTCACCTCAAACAGAAACGGGATTTCCTGGCTTTGGGTGGCCAGCACGCCGCGCCAGGGGCCGGGCGTGAGCACGGGGGCCGCGCCGGTTCCGCCAGTGGCGTTGGTGTCAGAAGAAGTGTTGGATTGGCACGCGGCCAGGTTCAAGC
The DNA here is from genome assembly GCA_036387695.1 of Hymenobacter sp. Taxonomy (GTDB): domain Bacteria; phylum Bacteroidota; class Bacteroidia; order Cytophagales; family Hymenobacteraceae; genus Hymenobacter. Next base: position 5,237 of record DASVTG010000393.1, read on the forward strand.
CCAGGGCGGCCGTAGCCAGCAGGCGAAGGGGAATGCTATTCATAAGTAACCGCAAAAATGCAAACGGAAGCCTGACAACCCATGCCTGCGCCAATAGGTTGCGGCCGGTGCGTTGGCTGCCGCCACACCTTAAGGAGTGGAAACGCCGGAAATAACCCGAACGCCACCCCCAACTCCTTCGTTACCCTACTGAAAACTGCATCTGCCTGCGGGGTTAGGTCCTACTTCCCGCGGGCACTACATTTGCACCACCACTCTTTTACCTAAGTATCCTATGGCTTTCGACCTGGAAATGATTCGCGCGGTGTACGCCGGCATGGGTTCCCGCATCGACGCGGCCCGCACTGCCGTAGCGCGCCCGCTCACCCTCACCGAAAAAATTCTCTACGCCCACCTCTACGGCGGCGAAGTAAAGCAGGCCTATGAGCGCGGCGTTTCTTACGTCGATTTCGCTCCCGACCGCGTGGCCATGCAAGACGCCACTGCCCAAATGGCGCTGCTCCAGTTCATGCAGGCCGGCAAGCCCACCGCGGCCGTGCCCAGCACCGTGCATTGCGACCACCTCATTCAGGCCAAAGACGGCGCCACCGCGGACTTGGCCGAAGCCAATTCTGAAAACAAGGAGGTGTACGACTTCCTGGCCTCCGTTTCCAACAAATACGGCATCGGCTTCTGGAAGCCCGGCGCCGGCATCAGTCACCAAGTGGTGCTCGAAAACTACGCCTTCCCCGGCGGCATGATGATTGGCACCGACTCGCATACTCCAAACGCGGGCGGCCTGGGCATGATTGCCATCGGCGTGGGCGGTGCTGATGCCGTGGACGTGATGGCTGGCATGGCCTGGGAGCTGAAATTTCCGAAGGTGATTGGCGTGAAGCTGACCGGCAAAATGAACGGCTGGACCTCGGCCAAGGACGTTATCCTGAAAGTGGCCGGCATCCTGACCGTGAAGGGCGGCACCGGCGCCATCGTGGAGTATTTCGGCGAAGGCGCGGAGAGCCTTTCGGCTACCGGCAAAGGCACCATCTGCAACATGGGCGCGGAAATTGGAGCCACCACCTCGGTGTTTGCCTACGACGAGAAGATGGGGGACTACCTGCGTGGCACCGGCCGGGCCGAAATCGCCGACGCTGCTTCCGCCGTGCGCCAGCACCTGCGCGCCGACGAAGAAGTGTACAACCAGCCCGAGCGCTACTTCGACCAGCTCATCGAAATCGACCTGAACACGCTGGAGCCTTACGTGAACGGCCCGTTCACGCCGGACGCGGCTTGGCCCATCTCGCAGTTTGCCGCCGCGGTGCGCGAGCACGGCTGGCCCGAGAAGCTGGAAGTGGGCCTCATCGGCTCCTGCACCAACTCGAGCTACGAGGACATCACTCGTGCTGCTTCCATCGCCTCGCAGGCCGTGGAAAAGGGCTTGCACGTGAACGCCGAGTTCACCATCACGCCCGGCTCGGAGCTGGTGCGCTACACCGTGGCCCGCGACGGCCTCCTCGACACGTTTGCCGAGATGGGCGGCGTGGTGCTGGCCAATGCCTGCGGCCCGTGCATCGGCCAGTGGGCCCGCCACACCGACGACCCCAAGCGCAAGAACTCCATCATCACGAGCTTCAACCGCAACTTCGCCAAGCGCAACGACGGCAACCCGAACACCCACGCCTTCGTGGCTTCGCCCGAAATCGTGACGGCCTTCGCCATCGCCGGCGACCTGACCTTCAACCCCCTCACCGACACCCTGCAAGGCACCAACGGCCCGGTGAAGCTCGACGAGCCCCGCGGCGTGGAGATGCCGCCCCGCGGCTTCGCCGTGGAGGACGCCGGTTTTCAGGCGCCTGCCGCCGATGGCAGCGGCGTCCAGGTGCTGGTGAGCCAAAGCTCCGACCGCCTGCAATTGCTCGACCCCTTCAAGCCCTGGGAGGGCACCGACCTCAAAGGCCTGCGCCTGCTCATCAAGGCCCAGGGCAAGTGCACGACGGACCACATTTCGATGGCCGGCCCCTGGCTGAAATACCGCGGCCACTTGGACAACATCTCCAACAACATGCTCATCGGGGCCACCAACGCCTTCAACGGCGAGGCCAACCGCGTGTGCGACTACACCACCCAGGGCAGCGGCTACACCACCGTGCCCCAGGCGGCCCGCAACTACAAAGCCATGGGCATCGGCTCGGTCGTGATTGGCGACGAGAACTACGGCGAAGGCAGCTCGCGTGAGCACGCCGCCATGGAGCCCCGCCACCTCGGCGTGCGCGCCGTGATTGTGAAGAGCTTCGCCCGCATCCACGAAACCAACCTGAAGAAGCAGGGCATGTTGGCCCTGACCTTCGCCAATAAGGCCGACTACGACCTCATCGAGGAGGGCGACCTCATCGACATCCTCGGCCTGACCACCTTCGCCCCCGGCCAGCCCTTGCAGGCCCGCCTGCACCACCCCGATGGCGACACCGACCTCATCACCCTGAACCACACCTACAACCAGGGCCAGATTGAGTGGTTTAAGGCCGGTTCGGCCCTGAACCTGATTCGCCTGATGGAGCACGGCGAAGCCCAGATGTCGCAGAAGTAATTCTTCGATTTTAGCCGCTTAAGCAGCAACGGCCGCCTCAGGAAACTGGGGCGGCCGTTGTTGTTTATAATCACGCTTGTTAATAAGACAACAACCATTAGTTGCTCTAGTTGCTCTTTCGGAGTTGTACTCCGAAAGCCGCGCCTGCCGGGGGCTTGCAGCCCCAATCGTTGAACAGCGTTAGGCGATAGAAGCGGAGTAAAACTCCGCGGCAGGCAGCATTCGGAGTGCAACTCCGAATGAGCTTGGGAGCTTGAAATTGGATTGGGCTTAATCCAAAAACATAACGTCCAGCAGGCCGCCTTGCTCGGCGTAGTTGGAGGCAGAGCTAGAGCTGTAGAGGTAGTGTTCGGCTTCGCCCACTAACTCAGCCCGGACGGGATTCTGATGCAAATAATGCAGCTTTTGCAGCGTAAATTCTCGGGTTATTAACTCTTTGGCCTCGTTACCTTCCTGCCAAAATTTATAGATTTCGCTTTTGGCATCGGTGCGGGCGTTGTAAGCAAAGCGGTGCAGCATCCATTGTCGGCGGCTTTCGGGGTCGCGCTGGATGGCGGTGGTGATGGCCTTGCTGGTGTAGCGCTTGAAATCACGCAGAATATCGGACAAGTGCTTTTCGGGTTGCGCGCCGGCGATGAGATGCAAATGATTGCTCATCAGGCACCATGCGTAGAGCTCCAGGCCTTTGTGCTGCTGACAGTAGCGCAGGGCCTCGACGATGATGTGGCGGTAACCAGGCCGGGTGAACACATCAACCCAATCCACCACCTTCATGGTAAGGAAGTACACGTGGTCGGGGAAAATACGGTTTTTCTGGCCCATGGGCTTGGTTTCTCGTTTCCTCTTGCTCTCTTGCTCTCTTGCTCTTTCGGAGTTGTACTCCGAAAGTAGGCGGTTGCGGAGTTACACTCCGCCTTAGGTGCGTGTCATCGTTCAATCGTTGGGGCTGCAAGCCCCCAGCAGGTGTAGCTTTCGGAGTACAACTCCGAAAGAGCAAGAGAGCGAGAGAGCAAGAGTACAACTCCGAAAGAGCAAGAGCAAGAGGGAGCAAGACGACCAAGGGACTGAAGTTTCCTGGTTGTGCCAGAAAGCCCAAGGCGCACGGCGAATGGGTTAATTTGTAGGTGCAGTTAGCCGTTGCGATTCTTCCGCAGCGAAGTGGCGCAGGCGGTAGCAGTTCATGGCCGTTTCACCGAGCTGCTCGATGAGGCGGTAATTGGCCACGGCGCCCACGGCCGCGCCGATAACGGGCACGAGCTGGGCCATTTTGGCCAGGTCGATGTAGTCGCGGTATT
>DASVTG010000394.1:0-4529 GCA_036387695.1 Hymenobacter sp.
CACGCCCCTCTAAGCCCCTAACTTAAAACGCCATGTTTTTGACCTTACTGCTACAGGCTTCCGGAGGGATGGATTACACCCAGCTGCTTTTCCCCATTGCCATTGGCCTGGTGGTGTACTTCTTCATGATTCGGCCCCAGCAAAAGCGCGCGGCCGATGCCAAAACCTTCCGCCAGTCGCTGGCCAAGGGCTCGCGCATTGTCACCATTGGCGGCCTGCACGGCCTGGTGGTGGACGTGACGGAAGACACCGTGGTGGTGGAAGTAGACCGCGGCACCAAGCTCCGTTTCGACCGCTCGGCCATTGCCCGCGAGGTGGGAACCAAAGCGGGCGCGGGCGCCGAGGGCGTTACCGCCGCGTAAGCCATGCCCGGGCCGCTGAACCGGGCCGGCCGGCTGGTGCGCTGGTTTGTGCGCCCCTTCGCGGGCAAAGAACCCAGCTTCTACCGGGCCGTAACGGCATGCCTGCTCGCGGCCGGCCTGTTCTGGCAAATGAATGCCTTGAACAAAACCTACACCACCCGCCTAAACTACCCGCTGGCCTGGCACTACGACTCGGCGCGCTACGTGCCCATGCGGCCTTTGCCTACGGCCCTGCCCGTCACGGTCACGGGGGAAGGTTGGCGCTTGCTGCGGGCCAACATGGGCTGGGGCACGCTGCCGGCCATTTTGCGCCCCGTGCCACTCCCCGGCACGCGCTATTTGCCCGCCGATGCCTGGCGCCGCGGCCTGCAAAATGCGCTGGAAGGAGTGCAGGTCACTGAATGGGCCGGCGATACCCTGCGGCTCACCTTCGACCGCTACGCCAGCCGCCAGCTGCCGCTCGCACTGCCCGCTGATTCGGCCCGGCTCTACGCCGCGCGCTTCACTCCTGCGGTGGTAACTTTTCGGGGCCCGGCCAGCGTGGTCAGCCAACTGCCTAATCCCTACCAAGTTACTTTGGCCTCCGGCCTGGCCGGAACTGATGAAGTGGACCTCCCGGTGAATGTCCCAGCCCGCGTGCGCTCGTCGGTGCCCAGGGTGCGCTTGCAGTGCCAGCGGCGCCCAATTGCTCCTCAGCCTGGCCGGCGGCGTGCCGCTTCACCCAATCGCTAATTCCATGTTGCGCATCGGCATCACCGGAGGCATAGGCTCGGGCAAGAGCATCGTCAGCCGCTTGTTTCACGCCTTGGGCGTGCCCATTTACGACGCCGACTCCCGGGCCCGTTGGGTGATGGAAAACGACCCCGCATTGCGCCAGGAATTAACCGCCGCTTTCGGCCCGGATACTTACGATGCTGCCGGACGCCTCAACCGTCCGGCGTTGGCGCGCACCGTTTTCCGCAACCCGGCGCTTCTTGCCCAGCTCAACGCGCTGGTGCACCCGCACGTGGGCACCGATTTTGAGTGTTGGGCCACCGCGCAGCAGCAAGCCGGGCACCCGTACGTGCTCAAAGAAGCCGCCCTGCTTTTCGAAGCCGGCTCCTACAAACAGCTCGACCGCGTCATCACGGTGTTTGCGCCGCTGCCCGTGCGCCAGGCCCGCGTGCTGCGCCGCGACCCGCACCGCACCGCCGCCGACGTGGACGCCATTGTGGCCAAACAACTCAGCGAAGACGAGAAAATGCAACGCGCCGACTACGTCCTGGTCAACGACGACGTGCGGCCGCTGCTGCCCCAGGCGCTGGCTTTGCACGAGGCTTTCGGCGCCGCGCAACGGGCATAAAGAAAGGCCGCTCTTGCGGAGCGGCCTTTGCTTTCTTCTTTCAGACGAAACGCGAAGCAGGCTATTACAGCTTGCCCGAGTAGTCTTCCAGCGTGTCAATTACTTTCAGCAGCTGCGGAACAGCCAGCGAATAGTAAATCTTGGTGCCAATTTTACTCGATTTCAATACACCCCGGTCTTTGAGGGTGATGAGGTGCTGCGAGGCAATGGCCTGGGGAAGGTCGAGAGCCTGGTAAATATCAGTGACAGACATCTGGCTGTCTTTGCCTTTGGTCTTGCCCAACAAATCAACAATAGCTAACCTTTTTGGGTGAGAGAGAACCTTAAGCATAGCCGCGGCACGGTCCAACTGTTGCGCTTCAACACGCGAATGCAATGGTTTCATGAGTGAATTAAAAGTGAAAACGAAAAGGGAGTGTAGAATAAGTGCAATACATCATTGCTGCTTAGGTAGTTCCTGGGCTTAACCCGAAACACCGATTAGAAAGTGATATTTCCTCAATACTTAAGTATAATGCTTTTTGTTTCTAATCTGAATACAATTCTTGCTCAATTTGCGCCGCGGGCTTCATTCTTACCTTTACGGCCCTGCTTTCTGGCCGGCCTTAATCCCACCCTCGCCCCATGCTTGACCTGCTCACCAAATTTGAAAACAAACGCCCCGAAATCGTCTTTGAGTGGAAAGACTCCGAAACCGAAGCCGAAGGCTGGGTGGTCATCAACTCGCTGCGGGGCGGAGCAGCCGGAGGCGGCACGCGCATGCGCAAAGGCCTGGACAAGCGCGAAGTAGAGAGCCTGGCCAAGACCATGGAGGTGAAGTTCACGGTCTCGGGCCCTGCCATTGGCGGCGCCAAGTCCGGCATCAACTTCGACCCGCAAGACCCGCGCAAGCGCGGCGTGCTCGAGCGCTGGTACCGCGCCGTGATTCCGCTGCTGAAAAATTACTACGGCACCGGCGGCGACCTGAACATCGACGAAATCCACGAGGTCATTCCCATTACCGAAGAGTACGGCCTCTGGCACCCGCAGGAAGGCGTGGTAAACGGCCACTACCGCGCCAGCGAGCCCCAAAAAATTCAGAAGCTGGGCCAGCTTCGGCAGGGCGTGATAAAAGTGGTGGAGGACGCCGCTTTCTCGCCCAACCTGGCCCGCAAGTACACCGTGGCCGACCTCATCACCGGCTACGGCGTGGCCGAAGCCGTGCGCCACTACTACCGCCTCTGGCCCGGCACCGACGTACGGGGGCAGCGCGCCATCATCCAGGGCTGGGGCAACGTGGGCGCGGCGGCAGCTTACTACTTGGCCGGGCAGGGCGTGCGCATTGTGGGCATCATCGACCGGGCCGGCGGCCTGCTGCACCCGGACGGGTTTGGCCTGGAGGAGGTTCGCAGCCTGCTACTGGCCCGCCAAGGCAACGCGCTAACCGCCAACAAGCTACTGCCCTTCGAGGAAATAAACGAGCGGGTGTGGTCAGTGGGCGCCGACATCTTTATCCCGGCGGCTTCGTCGCGCCTGGTGGCGCGGGAGCAGGTGGAACAGCTGCTGGCCGGCGGCCTGAGGGGGATAAGCTGCGGCGCCAACGTGCCGTTTGCCGACCCGGAAATATTCTTCGGCCCCACCGGCGAGTACGCCGACCAGCACACGGCCGTGGTGCCCGACTTCATTGCTAACTGCGGCATGGCGCGCGTCTTCGCCTACCTCATGGAAACCGGCGCCGAAATCACCGACCAAGCCATTTTTGCCGATACCTCGCGCATCATCGGGGCGGCGTTGGAGCGCACGCACGCCGAAAATGCGCAACCCACCGGCATTGCCCAGCGCTCTTTCGAAATGGCCTTACGGCAACTCGTATAGCCCGTTGGCGCTTGCTAAGGTTAAGCTGCTGCTGCACCGCAAACGTGCTGCAACAGAATACAGTAGCCTCTTATTGTGATTTTTGCAAACAAATCAATATCTTTGACGCCCTACTTTTAGTCGCCCCAGTCTTGGGGCGATTTTGTTTTGGTAGGAATTCCCACAAGTGATTATGTCTACTTTGAAAAAAGCGAAAACCAGCAAGACCAAGGTCTCGGATGACCTGCTGAACGCCGGCAGCGGCAAAACCATCAAGCAGCCCAACGTCAACGATGACAAGCTCACCTCCATCACGGAGATGCGCCAGACCGTCAACGGCGAGTCTGCCATGGCCGTGGAAGACGAGCAGCGCCTGCGCAAGGCCTTCGTCGACAAGGACTGGAACGAAATCAAAATCGCCGACAGCTGGCAGATTTTCAAGGTGATGGCCGAGTTCGTGGAGGGCTTCGAAAAGATGTCCAAAATTGGTCCTTGCGTCAGCATCTTCGGCTCGGCCCGCACCAAGCCCGAGAATCCTTATTACCAAATGGCCGAGGAAATTGCCTCGAAGCTCGTGCGCCACGGCTACGGCGTCATCACGGGTGGCGGCCCCGGCATCATGGAAGCCGGCAACAAAGGCGCCCGTGCGGAAGGCGGCAAGTCGGTGGGTCTCAACATTGAGCTGCCCTTTGAGCAAACCCACAACATCTACATCGACCAGGACAAGTGCATCGATTTCGATTACTTCTTCGTGCGCAAGGTGATGTTTGTCAAATACGCGCAGGCCTTCGTAGGCATGCCCGGCGGCTTTGGCACGCTCGACGAGTTGTTCGAGGCCATGACGCTCATCCAGACCAAGAAAATTAGCCGCTTCCCCATCGTGTTGGTGGGTTCGGCGTATTGGAGCGGCCTGTTCCAGTGGATTAAAGACGTGATGCTGACCGAGGAGCACAACATCTCGGCCGAAGACCTGAACTTGGTTCAGATTGTGG
>DASVTG010000395.1:0-5889 GCA_036387695.1 Hymenobacter sp.
GACCAGTGGCATCGGTAGTGGTGGTCGCCACGAAAGTCCCGGCGTTGTCGTACAGCTCTACCGTGGCACCGCTGCGTACGGCCGCGCCGGTAGCGGTGCGGGGCCGGCCTGCGCCACCGCCGTAGTTCACGTCTTCGAAGACGTATCCGGTCAAGGCGATGGGCGTTAGCCTGGAAACACTCATCAGCCACGCGTCACCGGTGTGGCTGAGAAGAGTGTTGCCGTTAATGTCGCCTCCGGTAGCACCGGTCCGTAGGTAAAGGCGGAAAACGAGGGTCGTAATGCCCGCGCTGCCGGTCGTAACCAGTACGGAGCCACTGGCCGCGCCGGCCCCGGTGTTCGGCCCTGGGTTGGTGGCGCTGTTCAGTATCTGGGTCGCGTTTATGTTGAGTTCCGTCGAGCCGCTGAGCCTGGAAAGCGTGACGCCCGTGGTCAGTAGGTCCAGCTCGGTGGAAAATCCGACCGTATTAAAATTGCCGCCCATGCCCGACACGTGAATGACGGGGTTCACCATGGGCTGGCTGAAGGTCAGCGTCAGGTCGGCAAATTGGTACCGGGCATTGGCCGGCACCGGGTTGTTCAGGGCTTCGGTGGTAAGAAAAATCTCCGTGCCGTAGTTGGCCGTGGCGCTGATGCCCCCGACTACTCCGCTGGTGGAGGTGAAGTTAGCGGCCGTAGCGCCCCCATATGTGTTAAGAGGTGAGAATAACGGCGCATTGGCGTTAAGTAGCCCAGTCCCGCTGATATTCTCTCCAAACGCCACGCCGGTGCCGGTGCTCGCTCTGGTTACAATCGGAAAATACTGCTGGTTGCTAAGGGCAAACGTCACCGTCGTGGTTGGCGTGTAGGCCACAAACGTGGTGCCCGTCGGGTTATCGGTATTGTTCTGGAGCGTGATAACCTGGTCGGCTGTCGTGGCTCCATTACCAGTAGGGTTGCCCGCGCCGGGTGCAAACTCCAGCGTGGGCGTTTGGCCTGATGCCGTTCCGGGCCGAAGCAGTGCTACCCACGCCAGAACAAGGATAAATAATCGTAAGAGAATTTTCATGAACTGAGGAAAAATTAAAATTCAGGGAATCAACAAATGCATTTCTTCTTAAGTCGGCTATCTCCTCGTTGTCAAGCAGATAAATCGGCTATAGGTGCTCTATAATTAGCATTCAGGCCGCCATCACTTTCATGGCCTTGTGTCCCGCTTCTGCTACTTGCTGGTTCCAGAAATAGCTGCTGGCCGAGATGCCCACGACCGCCAGGACAACCAGCGGCCACCTTCTGCTTTGGAGCGCTTAGTGGGACAGCGGAATAATCCAATGAAACCCGTTGGACGGCACCGGTGGCCACCTGCTGCCGCCACTGCTGAAAGCCCTCCCCGTCCAACTGCTGGTCAATCGACTGCTGACCGGCCGTGGACAGCACCAAGGCGAAGTAGCCGAGCAATTCGCTGGCTGACTCAGTGCCATGGCCGGCTACCAAATGAGCATAGGCATTGCCCACCAGCAGCGTTTGGGCCAAATAGCGCCGTTGCTCGGGCCAACCGCCATCGGGACGCGTTAGCTCGGACAAGTTGAGGTAAACCTGGGCCCGTGCAAGTTTTTGGCACAGAGCCAGTGCTGTTTCCGATTCCCCGGCAGTAGTGCCCAAGCGTTGCACCATCATCGCCAGTGCTTCCCGGGCCAAAGCCCCAAACGTTGCTTCGGGCAGGCCAACCTGTAATGCTAAACGGCCATTGAGTCCCATCAGGGCCGGGTCTAGGGCGCTAAAACAAGTATACATCGAAAAACGGAAAAGGGCACGCGGGCATAATTAGGCAATTTTATAGATGCGCATTTAGTAGCGCGCTGAATTGTACTTGTGTTAGGGATAAACTGCGCTGCCCTTACTTTGCTTTACAAATATTCAAGCAGTAACGTTTTGTAAATATCTAAAAATTTACTAAAAAAAATTGAATTATTTGGCGACACTGCCTTATCCCTCGGTCAACATCGCCTTTTCAGCGGCTACAAGCAATATGCCTTAATTTGATTCATTAAAAAATACAATTTCAAAGGCACTGGATTCGGCAGTGCTTTTTGTGTTTTGAAGAGCATAAAGAAGTGTGGGGTGCGTTCACTCTGGCATGGACGAATTGCTGCAGTCGGGCCCTCGTGGCGCTCCGTAACGGGCTGGCGGGTGTGTCTAAGTGGGCCAAGATGGCTTGCTCACGCGGCGTAACAAGATAACTAGCGCGGAGGGCGGCTTACCGCGTCCTACGGCTGGCTGCTAGCTATATAGCATCGTAAGATGGGTCGGGTCCCGGTTAAAGATGGCGGGGTTCTTTTGCCACTGCGCACAGACGAATTCCTGTGGCGTGAGGCCGCGTAGGGTCTTGAGGCGTTTGGCGTGGTAGGCCAGCCGGAAGGCTTGCAGGTGCCCGTTGAGTTCGTCCGTGGTCAGGTAATGGTAGCGCCGGACGGTGGCCTCTCAATGGTGCGGTTCATGCGTTCGACCTGGCCGTTGGTCCAAGGATGGGCCGGCTTGGTGAGGCGGTGTTCCACGCTGTATTCACGGCAGCAGCCAGCATCGTGGGTACCACCCACGGGCGCGGCGGGCTTGGTGGCGCGGGGGCGTGTGTAGCGTCGGTGTTGCACCCGAAAGGCAAGGGAGGCGGGCACCGAGCGAACGAGCACCAGCAACAGGGCCGTGCCAGGAGCTTTGCTCCGGTCGTCTGCCCATGCACTCAACGGGTCCAGTGCGAAGACAGTTATTTTCCAGCCCGATTCACGGCCGTAAAAGAATGGGAGTTTACCCCAGTAGGTAATCCCCAAAGCCAGACTGCCCACCGGTAGCGCCACTTGCGGCACAGGAAACGGACCGACAAAAAGTAACCAAGCAGCACGAGCGGAATGGAATAAGGAAGAGTAAAAGCATGCGCAGGTTTGTTTGCGGAGCCGTTTTCCCGAAAAAAGCGCAGCAAGTTCAGAACCGGGGCGCGAAAGAAAACGTGCTAAACCTAACCCGCATTGACCTAGGTTTCACTCAAACCCTCGTGGCTGTTGCAGAACTCGGGTTAGGTGGTTCTATTTCTGGGTAGCGCTTGGCGCGAGCCCAAGTTGGCGTCTGGGTGCGCCTGCTTTGCCGTCCCGCGCGTCGATTGGCCGCTAGCAGGGGCTGGGGCAGGGCCACGGCCCGGCTCAGCTGCCGGTTGGGGCAGTGCTTGAGCAGCTTTTTAAGGTTGTAAGCCACGGCCGTGAGCACCATGGTTTTGTGAGCGCCGGCGTGGCCGCGCACGTTTATCCGGCGCAGGCCATAGTAGTGAATGAGATTCCCGAAGACGGGCTCGACCGTGCCCTGGCGCGCGCGCCGCATCCGCTGCCCGCGCCGGGTCTGCTGGCGCAGCCAGGCCCGGCGGTAGGCCGCGTCGTAAATCGTGCGGTTAATCTGCTTGCGTTTGGCCCGCGGGGCGCACGTGGGCTTGCGCGGGCACTGCTGGCAGTCACGGCACGCGGCCCAGTAAATCTTGTGCCAGCCCCCGTCCCGGTTCGTGTCGTACTTCTGAAAGGGCAGCTGCTTGCCTTCCGCGCAGGTAAACGCATCGGCGGTGCGGTCGTACGTAAAGCCCGGCAGCGCGGGCTTGTACTGCCCGAAGACAGGTATCCAGGCCGTGATGTGGTCGGCTTCGAGCCGGGCGTAATTGGGGCCGTTGGCGTAGCCGGCATCGGCCAGCAGGTCGCGTAGGGACAGCTCGTTCGCGCGCAAGCGCTGCTGCAAGCCGGTGAGCAAGCGGGGCAGGTGGAGGCTGTCGCGCGTATCGGCGAAGTCGGCCTGCACGTGGCTGATGACGCCGTGGCCCGTGTCGACTGCCAGGCTGCAGAGGTAATTGAGCGCCCGGGCCTTGCCGGGCTTGACGGAGATGCGCGCGTCGGGGTCGGTGGGGCTGTAGTGGGTCTTGTTGCTGAGCAAACGCGCTTGTTCGTGCTGCGCGCCCAAGGCCCCGGACTGGGTGCCCTGGCGCCGGGCCTGCGAAGTGGCCAGGTTGCGCAGCTGGTGCGCCGGGGCGGTCAGCACCGCGGCGGCCGGCACAGCCGGCGCGTTGTGGCGGCCGGCCAAACAGGGCCCGGCAGCCCCCGCGGGCTGCTTTTCCAGCACGGCTTCCAAGGAAGCATTGGCCTTGACGGGCGCCGAATCGACGGCCTGGGTGTCACCAACGACCAGGCCCCGGGCCACGCACTGGGCAAAGACGTGGTCGAACAAGCGCTCGAAGACGGCGGCCGGAAACAGTTGGCGGGTGCGGCTGATGGTCGAGTGCCAGGGCAACTCCTCGTCCACCTCGTAGCCCAGGAAGAAGAGAATGTCGAGCCGCAAGGCGCAGTGCTCGACCAGGCGGCGGTCGCTCACCAGGTTTTCCAAGCGGCCGACGAGGACCAACTTGAAAAACACGACCGGGTCGAGCGAAGGCTGCCCCGTGCGGCTGTAGAGGGCACGGGTCTCCTCGTAGAGAAACGACCAGTCCACCAACTCGGCCAGCCGGCGGTACAGGTTATGGGGCTTCACCCGCTCGGAGAGCCGAAAGCGAACGACCTCTTTGTCGAGAAACAGCTTCTTGCCTTGCATCTTCCCTCTACGAACCGAGTTCTGCAACAGCCACGGTTCTATTTATGCAACATTGCCACCAGCACGTTTGTCATCAAAGCAAGCTTAGTAGCTTGTGCCTTGAAGGTCCAGAAAACCTCTCGTGGCTCTGGCATCGTGGCGGGGAACGGCGCATAATGACCTTCTAACGACTGCTCGTAAATGCGCAGGTAGTATGAGGTGGTCGAGTTAGGCTTGACAGAATAGGGTGTTAGTTTGAAGGAGCTGTTGATGAGTGTGATACGGTGCCTGGTAGTCGATGCTGGAGTGCAGCCGTTCGTGGTTATAGTAATCAAAATAGTCGGTGACGCTGAGTTGGGCGTCGGTCAGGTCGGCAAAAACGGGCCGCTCGCGCAGTTCGAGGACTTCGTTTTGAGGCGCGACCAGAGACTTTCTGCCTGGGCATTGTCGTAGCAATCGCCCCGGCGGCTATGCGAGCGCAGGGCCTGGTGGTCGTGGTTTACTCGACCACCTCAACACCGCCTCAAGTAGCAGAAGTAGCGGATGGTGGCGCAGGGCGCAAGTACGGCAGGCCTGAACAGCAGGCGGTTCCGTGGAACCAACGTAGCGCGCGTAAGCTGCCCGTTCACAAAAACGGGTCGACCAGCAACAGGCGCGTCTCCGCTACCCGGGAAAGGGGCCCCGCCGGGCGCGGCGAAACCGCTTGCCGCCCTTTCTTAAACGCCACGCGTATGGAGGGTGCCCTGGTTGCCAGCGATGGCTTTTGCCGTTGCCGCCGCCGCGGCCCATCCTAACGCTGGGGGGCGGCTTGCCGGGCCCGCGCCAGCGGCGCACCGCTTGGCCGGCCCCGGCGGGCTTGGCGGAAGCCGCGAAAGAAGCTTTGCTCCCGGCTCGCCGTTCCCGCCGGCCGTACCCAACGGGCTGTTTCTTCGTAACCAGCAATTCCTTTTCCCCATCTTCCATTCACTCATGGCAGACACTTCCCAACGACTCGCAAATCAGGTGGCCCTCGTCACGGGCGGCAGCTCGGGCATCGGGGCGGCCGTGGCCCGGGCCCTGGCCGCCGCCGGCGCCGCGGTGGCCGTCAACTACGCCGGCCACGCCGAAGGGGCCCAGGCCGTGGTCCACGCCATTGAAGCGGCGGGCGGCCGCGCGTTCAGCGTGCACGCCGACGTGAGCCGCGAAAACGAGGTGCAGGCCATGTTCGCCGAGACCATCCAACGCTACGGCACGGTGCACATCCTGGTGGCCAATTCCGGCATTCAGCAGGATGCCAAGTTTGTGGACATGACTTTGGAGCAGTGGCAAAAAGTCATCGAC
>DASVTG010000396.1:0-7756 GCA_036387695.1 Hymenobacter sp.
CCCAATCACCACCTCCCGGCTGATGGTAAGCTGCTTGGGAACAAGCGCTTTCTCGCCTTCGATGAAACCCAGCAACAGCGGGCCGGCAACCAGCAGCGACATGTTCAGGCGAGTGGGTGGCTGCGGGTTATCGGCGCTTTCGTTTCGGCGCGAGCGCTGGGAGAAGGCAACCAGGCCCCCGATGCCCGCAAAGGAGGCAAAAATCGGGAAAACCATTACCCAGCAGATGGTCCCTTCCACGTTAAACAGCACCGTGACAAGCAGCAACACCAAGCTGGTCAGCCAAGGCAGGAAGAAGGCGGCCGCGCGCGTGCCGACGCTGGTGGCGGGCACGAGCCGCACGGTGAGGTACCCCACCCCGGCCGGCACCAGAAAGAGGAACGTCAGGCTCATGATTTCCAGCAGCCCGTCGGCAAAGCCAAACAAAAGCCGGATTATCAGCCCGTAGGTGGCCGCCAAGGCAATAGCAAACAACGTTTTCATAAGGCACTTTTAAAGGGCTGGCTGGTCCGGATTGACCCTTACCAACACCACGTCTTTCGGGCAGTTGTAGCGCACGGGAAGCGTGTCGCCCAAGCCTTTGCTGACTACGCACAAGCAGTTGCCGAACCGGGCCTGCAAGATATTCCAGCGGTAGAACAACCGTCCCGGATACAGCCCGCGGGCCGAGCGCCAGAGCACAACCTGGCCGCCGTGCAGGTGGCCAGCAAAAACCAGGTTGTGGCCCGCACTCCGCCGGGACAGGCCGGCCGGCTGATGCAGGCATAAAATACTGAAATTCACTCCTTCAACCCGGCCGCTTGCCCCTTTGCCGCTAATGGCAATCCGACGGCCGGCCAGGCTGATTTCCACGGCTTCATCGCCCAGCCAAGTCAGGTGGTTGGCCTCGACCATTTTTTTCACTTTGGCCAGCCCAAACCACTCGTCGTGGTTGCCCGCGACCACGAAAACGTGCGGGCGGGCGGCCAGAAACTGCAGCAGGCGGCCGAAGTGTTCCATGCCCCGCGGGCCGTCGGCGTAATCGCCGCCGAGCAAAATCAGCTGCGGGTCGAGTTGGGTTATCGTGGCTTCGAGCCGGGCCACGAGGGGGCCGCCAAACCGGGTCAGGTGCAGGTCGGAGAGGTAGAGCACGGCGAAGCTACCGGCCCCGGCGCAGTGGTAGGCCACCTGCCGCACCTCAAAATTCGGGCTATACCCCAGCTCTAACTTCATGGTGGTACCAGTGGATGAGTGCCAGGCAGCCGATGTGCCAGTTGCGCCAGGGCCGGCGGCGGTTCAGCAGCCCGGCCAGCATGAACGCAGCGATGGCCAGCGTCCACGCCAGTGCTTTCAACAGCCCGACCCGGTACGTTGCCCGGATGCTGGTGCGCAGGGGGTGCGCCACGCGGTCGAGCAGCAGGGGGAACAGAAACAGGAAATGAATTTCGACGACGTAAAACGCCAGCCCGGCCAGCGGCAACAGCAGGGGCCGGCCCAGCTTGGCCACCGCGCCGGCAGCAACCAGCAACGCCAGCAGGCTGCATCCGTATTTCAGGCCACCGTACCGCCCGAAATTAATCGTTTCGTCGAACCCGCCCGGCCGCCCGGGCTGCGGGGGCAGGTGCGCAAACATCCAGCGGGCACCCGTGGTGAAAACACGGGACGAAACTGGCCGCCGCACCTGGGCCGGCCGCGCGGCGAGCTGCCGGGCACTCTGCCTAAGCAAGCCGCAGACCGTCATGGCAGCCGCCACTCAACCGTAGATGAAATAAAACCAAGCCAGCCAAGCCGTGCCGTTGCCAAACACGAGCATCCGGTGGTAGGTATTTTCAACGGGCCCGCAGCGCTTGCGATGGAAGACAAACTCATCGTAGCTAATGGCCACCACGGTGTAAATCAACACCACCACAATCGGGATTAACCACGCGGTGGGGTTATGGTGCAGCGTGGCCACGCTCATGAGCGCGAACATGGGCAGCCCGCCCAGCCCCAGCGCCGCCGCTTCGGCATCGCGCTCTTTTTTGGGAATTTTCAGGTGGAGCGGGTTGCGGTGGTAGCGCCAGTCCAGGATGCCGCCGAGCGTGGCAACTGTGCCGGCCACGCCAACGACCACGAATTGCCACGGCAGGTAGGGAAACCCGCGGCTAAGCTGCAAGCGGGCGTTGTCTTGAAACAGCAGGAGCAGCAGGCTGAACAGGCCGGGCGGCACCAGCAGCAAAACCAGGGAAACATAGGGCCGGCACAATTTGAGAACAGACATTTTTTCGCAAGCAGGTTCTTTTGAAAACGGCCTTTCCGCCTGTCAGCGTCCGCCCGCTTGCTTCTATAGCTCGCTGAGTTGGAACGTTTCGCGCAGGCGCACGCCCTTGTCGGTGTGCTGCACGGTGCAGGCTTCGTGGGCGGGGTCGTGCTCAAGCAGCAGCACCCAGTTTTCGTCGGCGGCCCGGCGCAGCACGGCTTCCTTTTCGCTCATGGTGATGAGCGGCCGCATGTCGTAGCCCATCACGTAAGGCAGCGGAATGTGGCCCGCGCTGGGCAGCAAATCGGCCATGAACGCCAGCGTGCGGCCTTTGTATGCCATCACCGGCACCATCATTTTCTCGGTGTGCCCGTCCGCCATGATGATTTCGCGGAACTGCGGCAGCGCATCCGGCACCCCATTCTCCAGCCCCACAAACTTCAAGTGCCCGCTTTCTTGAATCGGCAGAATGTTCTCCTTCAGGAAGCTGGCTTTCTCGCGCGGATTGGGCGTCACGGCCCAGTCCCAATGCGCCTCGTTGCTCCAGTACGTCGCGTTCGGAAACGCCAGTTGCAACGCGCCATCGGGGCGGCGCAGCACCGAGCCGCCGCAGTGGTCGAAGTGCAGGTGCGTCAGGAAAACATCGGTAATGTCGGCGCTGGTGAAGCCCAACCGGCGCAGGGATTTTTCCAGCGTGTCCTCGCCGTGCAAGTAGAAATGCCCCCTGAACTTCTCGTCCTGCTTTTCGCCAATGCCGTTGTCAACGAGCAGCAGCCGGCCGCCGTCCTCAATCAGCAGGCAGCGCATGGCCCAGGTGCACATGTTGTTGGCATCGGGCTGGTTCAGCTTTTGCCACATGCTTTTGGGCACCACGCCAAACATGGCGCCGCCGTCGAGTTTGAACAAGCCGGTATCGAGGGCATGAATTTTCATAACAATGAACAATTATCAGGGAGCAATGAGCAATCGGAATGAGCACAGAAAGCTGAAACGACATTGTTCATTGCTCCCTGATAATTGCTCATTGAAATCACTCCACCACCACGCCCATGGCCGAAAACTTATCAATGCGCTGGCTGATGCGGTCTTCAGCTGAAATGGCCGACAGTTCTTTCAGTGTCTTCAGCAGCGTACTTTTCAGGGTTTCAATCATTTGCTCCGGCGCGGTGTGCGCGCCGCCCAAGGGCTCTTTCACGATGCCGTCCACCAGCCCGGCCTTGTGCATGTCGGTGGCTGTGAGCTTGAGGGCTTCGGCGGCCTGCTCCTTGTAGTCCCAGGAGCGCCACAGAATGCTGCTGCACGACTCCGGCGAAATCACCGAGTACCACGTGTTTTCCAGCATCAGCACCCGGTCGCCGATGGCAATGCCCAGTGCCCCGCCGCTGGCCCCTTCGCCAATGATGACGCAAACGACCGGCACCTTCAGCATAAACATCTCCTTGAGGTTGCGGGCAATGGCCTCGCCCTGCCCCCGCTCCTCGGCCTCCAGCCCCGGAAACGCGCCGGGCGTGTCAATGAGCGTCACCACGGGCACGTTGAACTTCTCGGCCAGCTTCATCAGGCGCAGGGCCTTGCGGTAGCCCTCGGGGTTGGGCATGCCGAAGTTGCGAAACTGGCGCTGCTTAGTGTTGTGCCCCTTTTGCTGGCCCACAAACATGACGGTCTGGCCGGCTATCTCGCCAAAGCCGCCCACCATGGCTTTGTCGTCGCCCACGGTGCGGTCGCCGTGCAGCTCCACAAACTTGGTGGCCATGCCCTCGATGTAATCCAGGGTGTACGGGCGGTCGGGGTGGCGCGAGAGCTGCACGCGCTGCCAGCGGGTGAGGTTGGCGTAGGTTTCTTTCTTGAGGGCCTTGATTCGGGCTTCGAGGGCCGTTACGGCGTCGCGCACGTCAACGTCGCTCTCCTCGGCCAGCTTCTGCATTTCAAGGAGCTTGCCTTCGAGGGCGACAATGGGTTGTTCAAAATCAAGGAGCATGGGCTACGGAAAGGTTTGCGTGGAGTGGGAAGGCGAAAATAACGGCTTGGGACGACCCAACGACGAGCCAGCCGCCGCCATGGGCCCGGGAAAGCGGGTGGCAAAGGTAAAACATCCGTTGTTGCGGCCCCGCTCAAAAATTAATCCCCTTGAAAAACAACCTGCAAGCTTTCAAAAACGCTTCATTTCAGAAAAAACTTACGCCTGGGCTTGCAGGCCGCAATTTTTCTCCCCTACCTTTGCAGCACCAAAACGGAAAACACACGGTTTTCCACTCGGCAAACGGTTTGGTAGTTCAGTTGGTTAGAATGCCGCCCTGTCACGGCGGAGGTCGCGGGTTCGAGTCCCGTCCAGACCGCCAGTTTGCAAGAAAAAGGCCATTTCCAGTACGGAAATGGCCTTTTTGTTTTTTCAGTGGCAGTTGGCCGTTGTTGGGTGCGGTAGGGAGCGTTTGGTTTGCAGCGACGCGAACGCAGGGGGTACCTGATGAACTCCTCCAAGTCTACCCCCACCCGGTGCAACGCCGGTACCACGACTTCATCGCGAGTTAACCTCTTACTGTTTAGGTTCGCTCCACGAAATCAGGGGCAACTCTTGCACCTTATTATTTCGCCGACGCGCAATGGAAGGTCAGCCAGTAGCTGTTTTGAATAAAAACCGGACGCCCCACCTTATTGCGTGCTTTGGCGTCGCTCTTATACATGACGGGTACAAGCTTTTCACCAATGACGGCAGACCTCCATGTCATAAAGACTGGGCCCGGGTCACGGACCCCGTTCTGGGGTTAAAAAAAGGTTTAGTCGTTCGCCTCACTGCTTCATCAAGGCGTTGAATGCAAACGCTGGCTCGTCACAAGAATTTTGTTGACAACAATCTACTGAAAATAAGCGCTTTATACGATATAATATATTCAATCATTAATTATTATTCAAATTCCGTGTTTAAGTAAATCCAAAGCCGAGGTTAATCCCGTACTGATTAGGAGGAAGCAGTTCTTCCGGTACGGCCTCTGCTCGATTCTTTTGGCTGAGGCAGTTGCTTAGCATTGCATTTGCGCCCCACGCCGGGCATTGAGGGCTGCGCTTATTGACGCGGCGGCTTTTGTTGCACTAATCCACGGTCGCCAGCCCATTTCGGCGACTCTTCTTAATCCTTCGATTTTTCGCTTAACGGCCAGTTTGCATTTTCTGATGCCTGCATGTCCATCGCCATTTTATCTATCTAAGTATTTGATTTTCAGCAATTTTTTTTGCTAACACAGCACCTGTTTTTCGTTTCATTTTTCACTTTTTGTTGTTCGTATGAAAAGCTTTACCAGACCTCTCCAGTGGTTGGCCGGGGCGTGTGCCGTCACGACGCTTTCCCTGTGGGGCGCCGTCAGCTACACGCCGCTGGAAGCCAGCAGCCACCGCGAAGCGCCGCTTATTGCCGACGACCCGCTGGCTGACAACACCGACGTGTACGCCTTCGTGTCGCCGAACGACCCGAACCGCGTGGTGCTCATCGCCGACTACATTCCGTTTCAGCTCCCGCAGGGCGGCCCCAACTACTACACGTTTGGGGAGAACGTGCGGTATGAGATTCACGTGAAAAACAACGGCGCGACGGCCGGCGACGACGTCACCTACCGCTTCACCTTCTCGCGCACCAACGAAGACCCCAGCACGTTTTTCAACGTCCGGCTGGCCAAGCAAAACCTAAAGACGACCTACACCTGTGAGAAAAGTGTGAACGGCGGGGCCTTCACCGCAATCGTTACCGGGGGCACGGTGCCCGCCTACAACATCGGGCCGCGCTCCATCAACACGCCGGGCGTGGGACTGGGCGCCCCCTACGCAACCCTGCGCCAGAGCGCGGTGACCAACGCCTCGGGTGGGGGCGGCGAGCAAATATTCTGTGGCCCCTCCGACGACCCGTTTTTCGTCGACCTGGGGGCCACGTTTGATTTGGCGGGCTTCCGCGTCAACCAGGGCGCCCGCGACGGCCTGGCCAAATACAACGTGCATTCCATCGTCATCAGCGCCCCCATTGCCACGCTGCAAAAAAGCGGCCAGCCCGTGTCGGCCGCGGCCAACATCCTGGACCCCAACTATGTGATTGGGGTGTGGGCCTCGGCCAGCCGCCCCTCGGTGCGTACCCTGAGCGCCACCGGCGGCGCCACCACCGACAACGCCACCTACGTGCAGGTGTCGCGCCTGGGCATGCCGCTGACCAACGAAGCCGTCAACCCCATCGGCAGCAAAGACGCCTGGAACCGCGTCACTCCTTATAACGAGGCCGCCATCACCGACGACTACCTCTCCAACCCCGAGCTGGGCCTGTACATGGACGACCGGCAGTTTGGCGGCGCGGTGCCGGCGCTGGCGGCGCTGCGCATTCAAACCAGCTCCTTGGCGGGCTTTCCGGGTTTGCCAGCGGGCGGCTTCGACTTCGGCAACACCCGTCCGGGGCTGTTTCCGCTGAAAGGCAGCGCGGCCGTAGCCGGCACGGCGCTCGATGACGCCGCGTTTGGCAACTACCTGCTGGTGCAAGGCAAGCCCCGCTCCGTGGACATCAAGCCCATTTTCCACACCGGCGTTCCCAACCTGCCCCCCTACCAGCTGGCCACCGGCAAAGCCGGCAACCCCCTGGCGCCCGGCAAGCCGTTCGTGAACAACTTCCTGCCCCTGACGGCCGCGGGCCGCACCAACCCCGGCGGCGACATGCTCCGCCTCAACATGGCCGTGCCCGCCACCCCGCGCAACTCCCCCGACTTCAGCAACGAAGGCTTGTTTGCCGCCGCCGTGCTGGGCCTGACGGATTCGCGCTTTAACGGCAGCACCGCCTTGCAAATGATTCCCAACATGGACGGCTTCCCCAACGGGCGCCGTCTGGAAGACGAAGTAGTGAAAATTGAGTTGCAGGCCGTGAGCGGCGCCGCGCTGGCGGCCATCGGCCTGTGGTACGACGACTACACGCCCACCAGCGCCTCGCCGGTGACGCCCAAGCTCAAGGGTGTGCTGAATTTCTCGGCCGGGGTGGAGGGCAACGACGCGCCCTTCAGCGCCACGTTCCCCTACCTGGCCGCGCCCTGGGATGGCTTCATCGTCCGTCGCTAACTCATTTCCCACCATTGACTCGTCCGAAGAAAATGACTTCTAACTTGATACATAAGTACCTCATGCTGCCCGCCGTGGCAGCGGCGGCGGTCGGCCTCTCGATGTGGAGCAGCACCCGCCACATTCCCCTCGAAGCCAGCAGCCACCGCGAAGCGCCGCTCATTGCCGACGACCCGGTGGCCGACAACACCGACCTCTACGCCTTCGTGGACCCCAACGACGCCGAGCGCGTGGTGGTGATTGCCAACTACATTCCGTTTGAGCTGCCCCACGGCGGCCCCAACTACAGCACCTTTGGCGAAGGCGTGCGCTACGAAGTGCACGTGAAAAACAACGGCGCGACGGCCGGCGACGACATCACCTACCGCTTCACGTTCACGCGCACCAACGGGGACCCCAGCACGTTCTTCAACATCCGGCTGGCCCAGCAGAACCTGAAAACCACCTACACCTGCGAGAAGA
>DASVTG010000397.1:0-8475 GCA_036387695.1 Hymenobacter sp.
CCCGATGCCGTTGAGGCGCTGCAGCTCCGGTATCATGTTCACCCCGGCGAAGTTGAACAGGTACTTCATGTCCGTGTTCTTGTCTTTCGAGTACAAGTTCACGTACATCAGCATGTTGGGCACCACGCGGTTTACCACCACGCCCTCGCGCTGCACCAGCTCGGGCAAGCGGTTGAGCACCTGCGCAATGCGGGTGTTCACGTTCACCACGGCCTGGTCGGGGTCGGTGCCCAGGTTGAAGACAATCTGGATGTTGGCCTCACCGGCGCTCACGGCGTCGGAGGTCATGTACTTCATGCCCGGCACGCCGTTCACGGCCTGTTCCAGCGGAATCAGCACCGATTCGGTGAGTACCTTGGCGCTGGCGCCGGGGTAGGCCGCGCTCACCATCACGAGCGGCGGCGAAATCTCCGGAAACTGCGAGGTAGGCAGCTTCATGATGGCCAGCCCGCCCATCAGCAGGATGACAATCGAAATAACAATGGCAAATACGGGGCGCCGGATGAATTTACTAAACATAGCGGGAACAATTGGTAGGAACGCGCCATGGCGCGTTCAATCGTTGAGCAATCAGAACGAATGGTGCGGGACGCCGAACGCGCCGTGGCGCGTTCCTACTCGCTGTATACTTTCAGGTGCGAAATCACCGCCTGCGGGGCTTTGTAGTCGTAGCGCACTTTGTCGCCGTTCTTCACCTTGCGGAGGCCTTCCAGCAGGATGCGGTCGGTGCCGGTGATGCCGGATTTGATGACGTACAAGTCGGGCATTTCCGAGGCGATGTTGACTTCCTGCTGGTGCACCACGTTGTTTTTATCGACCACGAAGACGTATTTTTTCTCGAGGATTTCGAACGTGGCTTTCTGCGGGATAATCAGGGCGCCTTTTAGCGGCACGGTCATGAGCACGCTGCCGGTTTCGCCGTTGCGCAACAGCCCATCGGGGTTGGGGAAAGTGGCCCGGAAGGCGATGTTGCCGGTTTCGTTATTGAAATCTGCTTCAATGGTTTGCACCACGCCGGTCTGGTCGAACTCCTCGTTGTTGGCCATGCGCAGCTTCACGTGCGCCGCTTTGTCGTTGGACTTGGCGTGCTGTTTATAAGCCAGGTACTCGGCCTCCGGCACGTTGTAGTACACCCACATTTTGCTGTTGTCGGAGAGCGTGGTCAGCAAGTCGCCTTCGTCCACCAAGCTGCCCAACCGGGCCTGAAAGTGGTCCATGATGCCGTTGAACGGCGCCTTCACGGTGGTAAACTGCAGGTGCGTTTGGGCCAGTGAAACCTCGGCATTGGCCTTGTCGAACTTGGCCTGGGCCAGGGCCAACTCGCTGCCGGACACGATGTTCTTATCGGCCAGCTTCTTGGTGTTCTGGTACTCCAGGCCCACGTAGTTGGCTTCGGCCTGCGATTTTTTCAACTCGGCCTGGTACACGGTGGGCTTAATCTGAAACATGAGCTGGCCTTGCTGCACGTGCTGCCCCTCGTCGACGTAAATCTTCTCCAAGTAGCCCTTTTCCAAAGCCCGCAGCTCGATGCGCTGGATGGAGTGAATCTGGGCGACGTACTCTTTGGTGATGGTCGTGTCCTTCAGCAGCGGGCTGGTGGCCACCAGCTTGATTTGCTCTTCTACTTCCTTTTTCTCTTCTGAGCAGCTGGTGGTGTAAAACAAAACACCGCAGCTCAGCAGCATGAATACTCTTTTCATAAGGGACTTAGAGAATATGACAGACGTTGGGTAATGCATGGAGGATGTTGAATTATAGTAGGGCGGCGGGGGCTTGCGTTGACGTGCGGGCCACGCTGTTTTTGGCTGGTCGGGCCGTTGCCTATCCGATGGGTGTCGTGGCCAAGCCGTGAAATCCATTGACTTCCCATGGTTGACGGCGGTGGGCTCGTACCTGGTCGCAGTCGGCTTTGCTCATGCAGCGAAAAGCCATTGGTTGCCGGCAAAATTGCCGGGGCCAAATCCAAGCTGAAAAAGCAACATCTGGGGTGGGAGTGCCAATGCTGCACGGCTTGTGTCGGGGGTTGACGATACAAACCAAAGCGCGACCGCATGAAGCAGATATGAAGCACCAACTAAATTCATTTAAAAATTTCCCTGCACTTGGCGAAGCTCATTCCCTCGAAGGCCGCCAACGGGCAAGGAGCTTGCGGATTGGCCGAAATCGGTTCTATTGCCCGGGATTGGCGCTTCGAGCGAAAACAATCGCGAACTTGCGGCCCCAAACCCCCAACCAGCCGGGCAGGGTGGCCAAGCCAAACACGCGCGGGCGCGTTGCAGGCCCAGACACTACCCGCACCAACCCCTCTATATGCAGCTTCTGGCTTCTTATCCCTACCTCCACCTGTACCTGCACGAAGGGGTTTCCCGAGCCATAGAAGCCCAGTGGAAAGGGTTTGTGAGCAGCGCCCTGCTGCGAGAAGCCACGCTGGAATGCGTGCAGCGGGCCCGCGAGCACCGCATCAGCGGTTGGGTGGCCGACGACCGCCTGCTGGGCCCGGTGCGCCCCGTGGACTTGGAATGGATTGCGCAGGAAGTGTTGCCCCAGCTGGTGGCCGTGGGCCTCAAGCGGTTTGCGCGCATCGAGGCGGCCGACCCACTCAACCAACTGCTCATTGGCCGGGCCCAGGCAATCGCGGAGCAGCAGCTGCCTTTTGAGCTGCAGTCGTTTACGGACTTGCAGGAAGCCCGGGCCTGGGCCTGCGGGTAGCCCGCGAGCCAAGCCCGCAGCAAGATTTACGCCGCCCCTGGCAGTCCAGATACCTGTGGTTGAACCGCTAAGCCAAGCCCCCGGCAAAGCACTTCGCCCGAGCGTGGTTTAGGCCATCGGCCTTTATCAGCGCCTCGTTTATCTGGTGGAAGGGCCTCCGGTTGGCCGTGGAAGGGCCCGCGTTCAGTGCAGCAGGCAGGGCGGCGGGCGGGCACGCAGGCGAAGCCGGGCCTTTTCCATTCTTCGCCGTCGTTCTACCTTTCGTTTGTTTTTCAGGTAAAAAACCGACCGCCATGCGCACGTTCAATTGGGCCATACTGGGCCCGGGCCACATTGCCCACAAGTTTGCCGAGAGCCTGGCGCTGCTGCCCGATGCCCGCCTGCACGCCGTGGCCTCGCGCAGCCTCCCCAAGGCCCAGGCCTTTGCCAAGCAGTATGCCGCGCCGCACGCCGTGGGCTCCTACGAAGAGCTGCTGGCCGTGCCCGGCCTCGACGCGGTGTACGTGGCCACGCCGCACTCGGAGCACCACGCCCATACCTTGCTGTGCCTGCGCGCCGGGCTGCCCGTGCTCTGCGAAAAGGCCTTTGCCCTCAACGCCCGGCAGGCCGCGGAAATGATAAGCGTGGCGCAGACGCAGGGCATTTTCCTGATGGAAGCCTTTTGGACGCGCTTTTTTCCGGCCGTTAACCACGCGCTGGGCCTGGTTCGCGGCGGGCTGATTGGGGAGGTGAAGCACTTGGCGGCCGATTTTGGCTTCCTCGCCGACCAAGGCCCCGAAGGGCGGCTCTTTAACCCGGCGCTGGCCGGCGGCTCGCTGCTGGACATCGGCGTGTACCCGCTCTTCATCAGCAAGCTTTTCCTGGGCGAGCCGAGCGCCGTGCGGGCCGTGTCGGTGCCCACGCCGACGGGCGTGGACCTGAACTGCACCATGGCGCTGGCGTACGCCGGGGGCGCCACGGCCAGCCTGTTTTCCACCCTCGCCGCCCCCACCGACAACCTGTGCGTGCTCTACGGCACCAAGGGGCAACTGCAGCTCACGGGCCGCTTCCACGCCGCCACCGGGGTGCGGGTGCAGCTGCTGGGCCAGCCCGCCGAGCACATTCCCTTCGAGCGCGAAGGCCTGGGCTACCACTACGAAGCCGCCCACGTGCAGCACTGCCTGGCGCAGGGGCTGCGCGAAAGCCCGCTGCTCCCGCTCTCCTTCAGCTTGGAACTGATGCAGCTGCTCGACGCCGTGCGGGCGCAAATTGGCCTGCGCTACCCCGGCGAGTAGGCGCTTCCGGGCGTCATGGAGGCAGAGTTGGCGCGAGCACAGGCTGCGACAGGCTGCGGGGCCGGGGGTAAGCAGGTTGTTTGCGCCTGAGCTTTAGAAGCCAAAAAGCGTGGCCGTCTCGCTGGCGGGGACTCTCTCGTCCTCCGCCATGACCTGCAAGAAAGTCAGGCAGTGGCGGGCAGCCGAGTGCAGCGTGCTGGCAGGGGCCGCGCTGGC
Organism: Hymenobacter sp.; assembly: GCA_036387695.1. GTDB lineage: Bacteria > Bacteroidota > Bacteroidia > Cytophagales > Hymenobacteraceae > Hymenobacter. Next base: position 4,200 of record DASVTG010000397.1, read on the forward strand.
GACGAGCGGCCGGCAGTTTCTGGCGGAAAATCGTGGCTTCCGAATCTTTTTGTTGAGCTCCGGTGCCTGCCCGGCTGGCCTATTGTTCAGCCGGGCACGTACAAACGCTCGTTTACTGCCTGGCCAATTCGTTTGCTGGGTTCTGGCCAAATAGGGGCGAGCTTTTGTGGTTCGCTTGCTGAGCTTGAGGCCGGGCCCAACCTACGCCCCCGGCCCTTGTTTTATCTTTTTACCAAACGAGCACTCCGCTTCTAGCTACCGTCCTTGTCCTTCAGCGGACAAATCACCCTTCCACTTTACTTCCACCGGGGGCTTTTCCGAAGGGTAGCTTACCTTTTGCCCCTGCTAGCCACTCAACCCCCGAAAACACCTTACGATGAGCGAAACGCCAACCTCCTTCTCCTTTGGCATGATTGGCCTGGGCACCATGGGCCGCAACCTGCTGCTGAACCTGGCCGACCACAATTTTGCCGTGGCCGGCTACGACAAAGACCCCAGCAAAATCAGCCTGCTGGCCGACGAAGGCGCCGGCAAGCCCGTGCAGGGCTTCACCGAGCTGACCGAGTTTGTGAACAGCCTCAGCACTCCGCGCGCCATCATGATGCTGGTGCCGGCCGGTAAGATTGTGGACAGCGTGATTGCCGAATTGCGCCCCTTGCTGGCACCCGGCGACATCATCATCGACGGCGGCAACTCTCACTTCACCGACACCGAGCGCCGCGACGCGGAAGTGGCCACGGCCGGCCTTCACTTCTTTGGCATGGGCATTTCGGGGGGCGAAGAAGGCGCCCGCTTCGGCCCCAGCATGATGCCCGGCGGCGACCGGCAGGCCTACCAGGTGATGCAGCCCATGTTTGAGGCCATTGCGGCCCAGGTAGACGGCGAGCCCTGCGTGACCTACATCGGGCCGGGCGCGGCGGGCCACTTCGTGAAAATGGTGCACAACGGCATCGAATACGGCCTGATGCAGCTCATTGCCGAAACCTACGAGGTGATGAAGCGCGGCCTGGGCCTGGACAACGCCGCCATTGGGCAAGTGTTTGCGCGGTGGAACAGCGGCCGTTTGCAGTCTTTCCTGCTCGACATCACCAAGGACATTTTCGTCTTCAAAGCCCCCGACACCGACCACTTGCTGCTGGACGACATCAAGGACGAGGCGCGCTCGAAAGGCACCGGCAAGTGGACCTCGCAAGTGGCCATGGATTTGGAAGTGCCCCTTTCGACCGTGGACACGGCCGTGGCCATGCGCAACCTGTCGAAATACAAGGCCCTGCGCGAGAAGCTGGCCACGCTTTACGGCCCGGAGCCGGCCGCCTTTGAGGTTGACAAAGAAGCGTTTTTGACCAGCCTGGAGCAGGCGTTCTACTTTAGCATGGTGGTCACCTACGCCCAAGGCATGCACCTGCTGGACAAGGCCTCCAAGGAATCGAACTACGGCTTGGAGCTGGCCAACATCGCCAAAATCTGGCGCGGCGGCTGCATCATTCGCTCCAGCTTCCTGAGCGAGATTTTCAACGCCTACCAGCAGGCACCGGAACTGGAGCACCTGCTGCTCGATGAGCAAGTGCGGGGCTTGGTGAGCGAGTCGGTGCCGGGCGCGCGCACGGTGGTGGCCGCGGCCGTGATGGCTGGCCTGGCGCTGCCCGCCTACACGGCGTCGCTGAGCTACTTCGAGACGTTCCGCACCGCGCGGATGCCGTCGAACCTGATTCAGGCGCAGCGTGACTATTTCGGCGCGCACACTTATGAGCTCATTGGGCACGAGGGCGTGTTCCACTCGCAGTGGTCGCCGGTGCACGAGGACGCCGCCAATAAGCAAGAAGTAAGCACGGGCCCGGAGAACACCACCGAGAAGCCCGTCATCCCGAACAAGTAGTAGCGTAGTAGCGCGGTCAGTAGCGCGGACTGTGTAGTCCGCGTCCCCGCGCCGTTCGGGTATCCGCTGGGGACGCGGACTACACAGTCCGCGCTACTACCACTTATTCAACAAAACCACCTGCCAAGACTTATATCATGAAGGCTACGCTTCAGTCGCAACCCACCATTTTTGTCATTTTCGGGGGTACCGGAGATTTGAACGCCCGCAAGCTGGCCCCGGCGCTTTACAACTTGTTTCTGGACGGCTGGCTGCCCGAGCAGTTTGCCATCATCGGCACGGGCCGCACGGCGCTGACGGACGAAGAATTCCGCACCCGCCTGCTGGACGGCATCAATAAGTTTTCGCGCAACGGCAAGGCCGAACCCGAGCAGTGGAAAACGTTCAGCGAGCACGTGGTGTACCAGGCGGCCGACGTGAAGGACGCCGCTACTTACCAAAAATTCGGCAAGCGCATCGACGCTTATGAGAAGGCCTGGAAGACGCCGGCCAACGTCATTCACTACCTGGCCGTGGCGCCGGAGTTCTTCCCCATCATCGCGTCGAATCTGGCCAAGAGTGGGCTCACCGCCGACGCCGACCGCACGCGCATCGTCATTGAGAAGCCGTTTGGGCACGACCTGGAGTCGGCCCGCGAGCTGAATAAGTTGCTGGGCCAGATTTTCAACGAGCGGCAGATTTACCGCATCGACCACTACCTGGGCAAGGAAACCGTGCAGAACATCATGGCTTTCCGCTTCGCCAATGCCTTGCTGGAGCCGCTCTGGAACCGCAACTACATCGAGCACGTGCAGATTTCGGTGACCGAGCAGCTGGGCGTGGGCGACCGCAGCGGCTACTACGACGGCGCCGGCGCCCTGCGCGACATGATTCAGAACCACCTGCTGCAGCTGCTGTGCCTGGTGGCCATGGAGCCACCCGTCAACTTTACGGCCGACGAGGTGCGCAACCGCAAGGTGGACGTGCTGCGCGCCATGCGCCGCTTCACGCCCGAAGACGTGCGCGAGTCGGTGGTGCGCGGGCAGTACGGCGAGGGCTGGATGCAGGGCGAGCAAGTGCCCGGCTACCGCCAGGAAAAGGACGCCAACCCCACGTCCAACACCGAAACCTTCGCGGCGGTGAAGTTTTTCGTGGACAACTGGCGCTGGCAGGGGGTGCCGTTTTACGTGCGCACCGGCAAGCGCCTGCACCGCTCGGCGTCCATCATCACCATTCAGTTCAGGAACGCGCCGCACTCCATTTTCCCGCCCGAAACGGCCGAAAGCTGGCAGCAGAACCGGCTCATCATCAGCATTCAGCCCGAGATGAGCATCCGCCTGCAAGTGCAAGCCAAGCGCCCCGGCTTGGACATGATGCTCAACACCGTGGACATGGTGTTCGACTACAAAGGCACCTACACCAGCGAGGCGCCGGAGGCCTACGAAACGCTGCTGCTCGACACCATGCTCGGCGACCAAACCCTGTTCATGCGCGGCGACCAAGTAGAAGCCGCCTGGGACCTGGTGATGCCCATTCTGCACTCCTGGCAGGGCCGCACCAGCCAGAACTTCCCCAACTACTCGGCCGACTCCTGGGGCCCGGAAGTGGCCGAAGCGCTGATTGCCCGCGACGGTTTCCACTGGTTCACGCTGCCGCTCAACGGCGCCAAGCACTAGCGCCATGCAGCTGCACATCCATCCCTCGGCCGACGAAGTTTTGCAGGACTTGGCCCGGTATTTCATTGAGCAGGCGGCCCAAGCCATTGCGGCCCGCGGCCGGTTCTCGGTGGCGCTGTCAGGTGGCAGCTCGCCCAAGAAATTGTACGAGCTGTTGGCTTCCGAAACCTACCGGGCGCAGGTGGCTTGGCCGCAGGTTTACTTCTTCTTCGGCGATGAGCGCAACGTGCCACCCACCGACGCAGAAAGCAACTACCGCATGGCCAAACTGGCGCTGCTAGACCCGCTGGGCATAGTGCCGGAGCAGGTTTTCGCGGTAAACACCGCGCTTGCTCCGGATGAAGCTGCGCAGGCGTACACGCGGACCATTGAAGAATTTTTTGGCCCAAACGAAGCGCAGTTTGACCTGATTCTTTTGGGACTCGGCGACAACTCCCACACCGCTTCGCTCTTCCCCCACACGCCGGTGCTGCACGATGCCCGCGTGGGAGCCCGCGAGGTATTCGTGGAAGAGAAACAAGCCTACCGCATCACACTCACCGCGCCCCTCATCAACCTGGCCCGGTCGGTGGCGTTTCTGGTTTACGGCGCTGACAAAGCCGCTGCCGTGCAACGCGTGCAAACCGGAGCGCGCGACATCGAGGAGTTCCCCGCGCAGCTAATTGCCCCGGCCTCTGGCGAGCTGCACTGGTTCCTGGACGAAACGGCGGCTTCCCTCCTGCCCACGAAAAAGGGCAATTAGTCG